>JBAZOX010000041.1:0-14485 GCA_041648535.1 Desulfobacteria bacterium
ATGGTAAATATGCAGCCAACCCTTGTCGGTTTTGAAGGGCGGTGCGCCGGGCCCGATTTTCATTTCATCCCAGTGATAGGGAACCGTCTTCATAATCACCCGTGAATCGCCCCAGTGAACCAGGTCCGGGGAATAGGAAATCCAGATCGACCAGGGCGAAATTTCTGAATGGGGCCGGTCAAGACGCGCATACCTGCCACCGAACTTTACGGGAAAAATGACCACGTTGCGAAGGTCGGCCTGGGTTATTAGCGCAATGCGTTCAACTTTTCTGAAATCCTTGGTGCGCGCAAGGGCAATCCGAACGCCGTGACGGGAATACGCGCTGTAGGTAAGCAGGTAGTCGTCCTCTACCGGGCAGATCCTCAGGTCTTCGATCCCGAACTCCTCATATTCCGCAAAAATGCCGTCCGTTGCAGGTGTGAGAAAGGGTTCGGGACGGACCGTGAAGGAAAAACCATCATCACTGTCTGCCCTGCCAATGATCGAGCGCCCATTGTGCACATGCGACCTGAAAAGCATAATATAGCGGCCGTCATGCTTGACGATGCCGGCATTGTGAACCGTGGCTACAGGGTAAGGGACATCGTCTTTTGTGAGAATGGGGTTTTTTTTATAACGTGTTATGATAGAGCCTTTATTGGTCATAGTATCGTGTTGTGGTTCAAGGATTATGAATATAAGCGGTTAATCCCCCAAAAGCTGGTCCGTTGGTTTAGGTTCTTCCAAAATCATCCTCAAAGCGTTCGATATCATCCTCCCCGAAATAATCGCCGGTTTGCACTTCAATGAAGCGCACATTTTCAGAACCCTGGTTAGCGATTCTGTGCAGGACGCCATTGGGGATGTCTACGGACTGCCCCGGCTTAACAGCAACCGTTTTATCATCAAGAGTTATTTGTGCCCTGCCCTCAATGATATACCAGTGTTCGGACCGATGGCGATGCCGCTGCAGGCTCAGACGCTTGTGGGGGAAAACAACAATTTCTTTGCTTTTGTAAGTATCATTATCCGCCAGGATTTTATAATATCCCCAGGGTCGGTGCTCTTCGGGTTTTGTCTTTTCCAGAACCGTTTCATAGACCTGAATATATTCTTCAACCATGCGGTTGACTGTAAAATGCTGTTCAACATGGCTGCGGCAGCATGCTCGGTCAATATCTTTTATATGTGCAACAGCGTCTATTGCCTCATCCACAGTTGTTACAAGAAAACCGTTTCTGCCGTTTTCGATTAGTTCGGGCATGCTCCCCTTGTTAAAGGCGATCACCGGGGTACCGCAGGCCATGGACTCTATAACGGACAGGCCGAAAGGCTCATTGAAGTTTATGGGATGCAGAAGGACGTGCGCCTTTCCAAGCAGATGGTTGCGCTGATCCGGCCCGACGCTGCCCACATAGACCGCATTGTTGCTGTCCAGGTGCGGTTCGACGTATTGGTGATAGTAGGCTTCATCCTGGATGATTCCCGCCAATATCAGCTTTTTATTGCATGCCCTGGCAATTTCAATGGCCTCTCTGGCACCCTTGTCATGGTGAATGCGTCCGAAAAAAAGCAGATAATCGTCCGGCTCAGGCTGAAAATCAAACTGCTTTATATCAATACCGTGATGGATGGTTTTGATATAGTCAAGATCCGGAGACCGGTCGGCATCGCTGATGGAAACATAGAACACTTTGCCATTGTATTTTTTGTAAACCGGCAGAATCCCGGGCGATGAAAAGCCGTGAATGGTGGTGACAAACGGGGTGGTGATAAGGCCGGTATAGGTCAAGGGCAAAAAGTCAAAATTGTTATGGATAATGTCAAAATCTTCCGCATGCTCAAAGAGTTCCGAAATGTGCAGGCACTCCCATACTTTTGGCATAATGGAGCGGTCTTCTTCATAACCCCGGCCGCAAACGGCATGCAGTTTGCCGCTTGTTTTTGAATCACCGGTTGCAAAAAGGGTAACATCATAGCCTTGCGATACCAGCCCCTCGGTCAAAAGGGAGACCACGCTTTCCCACGGACCGTAGTGTCTAGGCGGTGTACGCCAGGCAATAGGCGAGAGCACTGCAATGCGCATATCTAATCCTTTACCCTAACCGGTTGATTGGGAGACGATGATTGTTTTAAAATCTCGTCGGCATAAAGCTTTTGCAATGTCATCAGCGAAAGCAGCCAGGCAAGGGTCGACTCGGCGCCTTCATTCTGGTTGATACCATCGGCCATCAGACCGTCTCGACAGCCGCCGTTCTTGGGATCATAAAGCGGCATATTCAGGTCGTTGTGTCCGAGAAACCAGTTAAAGCACATGACCGCATTATCGAACCATGTTTTGTCCCGGGTGATGTTAAAGGCTTCGACACAGGCTTCGATCATAGCATTGGCTTCCTCGGGCTGCTGGTCGAAACGGGCCTTGGTGCCGCCTTTTTCATACCATCCGTTACTGCCAATGGGTACAAAGTGGCCGTCTTCGGTCTGGATGGTGAGCAGCCACTTGAGGGATTCGAGTCCCATATCGATCATGTCGCTGCGCTGCATGCATTGGCCGGATATGAGCAGGGCATGGGGCAGCTTGCCGTTGGCATAGTTTAAAGAGTTTTCAAGCCAGTGCCAACTGCTTGTTGCATTGTTCCTGAACTGATTGAAAAGTTTATTTGCAAGGATTTCTCGAACCCTGCGTACTTCGCTGTCGCCTGAAAATTTATCCAGATAGGCATGAATGCCCACCAGGGCAAAGGCGATGGCTCGGGGCGAAAAAAAGTGCTCGACAGCCTTCAGTGCCTGGTTAAATAGCGTAGTGCTCATTAGCAACTGTCCGGAATCGTCAAGAAGTGCCACAGCCTTGCCAAGGCTCCAAAGTGCCCTGCCGTGAGCATCCTCTGACCCCACCTCTTCAGTCCATTGTCGGGCATAGGTCATAAAATCACGAAACCGTCCTGTTTCCACATTGAAGGCATGCAGTAGGAAGCTGAGATAATGGCTGCTGAGGGAATCAAAGCCTATGCCGGCCGTAGACAGGTGTTTCCTGACCATGTCGGCAACCATCAGCGCTCTCGCATTATCATCAATGCAGTAGCCATGGTCGCGATTGGGGATGGTATAGGTGGCATGCTGCAAAATACCCGTATCATCGGTAAGGATTCTCAGGTGATCAAACTTCATTTCAGGAAGCTCGAAATTTGTTATGGATTTGATATTTTCAACATATAAGTGCCGGGGGCGGGGACACCGGGTACGTTCGAGCTTAACCTCGCTGAAAACCTCAAGATATCTTCGGGATATCTCCTTCCAGATTGCCTCGCGACAGAATGTATATGCCTTTTTGCGTATCGTATGCCGGTTAGTATCGTTGTCCAGAAGGTTGATGATTTGTTCCGCTATGGCATCAGGGTTGTTGAAGGGAACAATTATTCCCCGTCCTTCGGCAAGCATCTCGCTCGCATACCAGTATGGGGTTGAAATCACTGCTTTGCCGGTCCCCATAGCATAGGCGAGGGTCCCGGAAGTAATCTGTGCTTCTTCAAGATAAGGGGTTATATATATATCAGCGGTGCCGAGAAATTCACATAATTCTTTAATCTCCACAAAACGGTTTTGAAAAATGACATGCTCGCTGATACCTAGTTTGCGTGCGAGCTGCTGCAGGCTGATACGGTATTCCTCACCATGCGCCTTCAAAATATGCGGATGTGTTGCTCCCAGGATAATATAGGTAACATCAGGGTGTTTTTTGGTGACTGACGGAAGCGCTTGCAGGACGTTTTCAATGCCCTTATTGGGAGAAAGCAGGCCGAATGTGAGAAGCACCTTTTTGCCTTCCACGCCGAACTGATCTTTGTAGAAGTTGGGATCCATAAAAGGCGTATCCGGAATACCGTGATGGATAAAGGCAATTTTTTCTTCCGGCACTGCATAGATATCTTTGAGAAAGTCAACAGCCTTGTGGCTCATCACGACGAGTTTGTCGGACAGATCAGACAGCCTGCGCATGACTTCACGATATTCAGGGGCTGGATCTCTCAGAATCGTGTGCAGGGTTGTCACGACCGGCATGCGAAGCTCTCCTAAAAGTTTCAGGAGATGGCTCCCTGCCGGGCCGCCATAAATGCCATATTCATGCTGCACGCAGGCAATATCAACCTGGCTGATATTGAGAAACTCCGATGCAACAGTGTAATCGGCAAGTTTGTTCTGATTGATCTCAAATCGCACTTTTTCAGGATATGGATATCCCTCGGGTTTATCGTTCATAACTACTGCCGAGCAACTTATGTCAGGCGCTTCCGTCGATAAAGCCTCAACGAGATCAGTAGTGAATGTTGCAATACCGCATAGGCGGGGTAAATAGTTACCGATTACGGCAACCGAGTCGATTCCCTCATAGTACTTAATAACAGATGCCATACTATCTGCCTCCCAATAGTTCTATCATCTGACAGAACTTCCTTTCTGACAGGTCAAGTATAGGGAAAAACTTCTTGTGTGTCAATAGCATTTCAAGATGTCCGGTTTTTATAGCAAGTGAAATGCCAGGTTTGGTAATTAAATTCCTTGCATCAGATCGAAATATTTAGTAGATTAGTACGCAAATGATACTATGCAAAACGAGGGACACTGTGAAGAAAATAGGAATTGGATTGGTAGGTTTTGGGACTGTAGGTACTGGTGTAGTAAAGATTCTTCAAGAAAATAAGGAGGTTATTGAAGGCCGTCTTGGAGCTTCTATTCTTCTGAAGAAGATCGCAGACATGGATATTACAACGGACCGAGGGATAAAAGTAGACAGGAAACTCTTAACCACAGATGTTCAGGAATTAATTGACGACCCGGAAATATCCATTCTTGTTGAACTAATTGGCGGATATGATGTGGCCAAGGAAATCATTTTAAAGGCCATCAAGAAGAAAAAGCACATAGTTACTGCAAACAAGGCTCTGCTGGCAGTTCATGGTGCGGAGATATTCAGAGAGGCTTACAAAGAAAAGGTGGACATCGGCTTTGAGGCAAGTGTTGGTGGTGGCATCCCTATCATCCGCTCTATCAAAGAGGGGTTGGCTGCCAACAACATTAGGGTTATTTTTGGGATTTTGAACGGCACATCCAACTATATCCTTTCAGAAATGACCAGTAGAGGCAAAGAATTTGCAGATGTATTGAAGGATGCCCAAAACAAGGGTTATGCCGAATCAGACCCCACCCTGGATATTGAAGGTCTAGATACAGCACATAAGTTAGCCATACTTTTATCCCTGGCTTATGGGATTAAAGTGAAGCTAGGCGATATCTATGTTGAAGGGATTTCCAGGATTACCCCTCTTGACATAGAATTCGCAAGAGAGCTGGGATATACAATAAAGCTACTGGCTATAGCCAAAGAAGAGAGCAAACAGATTCAAGCCCGGGTTCACCCTACTCTACTGCCAAACAGCCACCTTCTTTCTATGGTCAATGGAGTGTACAACGCTATATTTATCAATGGAGATGCAGTAGGCAAGACCATGTTTTATGGAAAAGGGGCAGGGATGATGCCCACAGGAAGTGCAGTAATAAGTGATGTTCTGGAAATCTGTCGTAATATTATAAAGGGCAGCAGTCAGAGGGTCCCTTCCCTTTCTTTTCAATATGAAAATATAAAAGAGCAGAAAATCAAGAGCATGAATGATATTACAAGCAGGTATTACCTGAGATTTTATGCTACAGACAGGCCGGGGGTACTCTCAAAGATATCAGGAATCCTGGGCAATATGGATATCAGCATTTCATCGGTTATCCAAAAGGGAAGAGAGATTGAGGGAGCAGTACCGATCTTTATGCTAACCCATGAAGCCAAAGAGGCCAATATTCAGAAGGCATTAAAAGAGATAGATGACCTCCCAATAACCGTTGATAATACTGTACTGATTAGAATAGAGGACGTGGATTCAACTTTGACGGCTTCGTAAAAAGTCTATCTGCGGCGTTGCACTGCATCCTTCGTCGTTGCGGCGTACCCCCAAGTACGCCTCACTCCTCAGGATTTGCGCGCCTTGCATCTGGAGCTTTTTACTGTGCCGTCTGATTTTTGACTTTTTGCGACTTCATCAACTTTAGAGGGGAATACATTATGGAAGGAATAATCAAAAAATACAGGGAGTTTTTGCCTATAAAGGACGATTCCAAGATTATCACTCTAAATGAGGGTAATACACCTCTTATTAGGACCAGCAGACTGAGGGACTATATAAATAAAGGAATCGACCTTTACTTAAAGTATGAGGGACTCAATCCATCAGGTTCTTTCAAAGACAGGGGAATGACCGTTGCCATATCCAAGGCATTAGAAGAAGGAAGCAAAGCAGTTATTTGTGCCTCAACGGGGAACACCTCTGCCTCCGCTGCTGCTTATGCAGCAAAGGGAGGATTGAAGGCTTATGTGCTTATTCCAAAGGGGAAGATCGCCCTGGGAAAGCTGTCTCAGGCTATGATGCATGGCGCTGTGGTAATTCAATTGGATGGGAATTTCGATGAGGCACTAAAAATTGTAAGAGATATATCAGGGAGATACCCCATAACGATGGTAAACTCTTTGAATCCATATCGTATAGAAGGACAAAAGACAGCCGCCTTTGAAATCTGTGACCAGTTGGGTTTTGCCCCTACATTCCATTCCCTGCCAGTGGGTAATGCCGGCAATATAACCGCTTACTGGAAAGGGTTTAAGGAATATAAGTCTTGTGGAAGAATCAGTTCTTTACCTAAGATGATAGGTTTTCAGGCAGAGGGGGCTGCACCTATAGTTAGAGGGGAAATCATAAAAGCCCCTGAGACTGTGGCAACAGCCATCAGAATAGGCAACCCTGCAAGCTGGAGACAGGCAGAAGCAGCCAGGGACGAGTCAGGAGGAACCATTGATATGGTGTCAGATGAAGAGATCATCAACGCGTATCAGTTAATAGCCAGATATGAAGGGATATTCTGCGAACCCGCATCGGCAGCCTCGGTGGCCGGGGTTATTAAATTAAATAAACAGGGGCTCTTCAAAAAGGGAGACAGTATTGTCTGTACATTAACCGGGCATGGCCTGAAAGACCCGGAGAGCGCCATAAAGATATCCGGTGAACCGATAACACTCCCGCCAGAGGTAGATAAAATATTAGAACTTTTAGATCTGTAATTTCCACCCTTTTTTTAAACCAAATTAGAATGGGATGAAATATAAACATATCATATTAATTGGCGATGGAATGGCCGACTACCCTATTCCCGAACTTGGGGGAAAAACACCTCTTGAGGTGGCCGACATACCAAATATGAATCTAATAGCCCAAAAGGGGAGACTGGGCATGGTAAAAACCATACCCATGGGATTGCCTCCAGGCAGCGACATTGCGAATCTATCAATACTGGGCTATGACCCCAAACAGTATTATACCGGCAGGGCACCTTTAGAAGCTGCCAGCATGGGTTTGAGACTTGGCCCGGAAGATGTGGCATTCAGGTGTAATCTCGTAACACTCTCCGTTAAAGATGGCAAAACATATATGGATGATTATAGTGCAGGTCACATATCTACAGAAGAGGCAAAAGAAATCATCCATGAGATCGATCAAAAACTGGGGACAGAAGACATCAAGTTTTATCCTGGAGTCAGCTACCGTCACCTTATGATTTGGAAGAATGGGCAGGAAAAACTCAGTATGACCCCCCCACATGATATTTCTAGAAAAGTCATAGACCCATATCTGCCAAAAGGCAAAGGGGAAACACAAATTCTTCAATTGATGAATGATTCCCAGACTGTTCTTGAAAGTAGCAATATCAATAAGATAAGGATCAAAAACTCTAAGAAACCGGCAAACTCTATATGGCTATGGGGCCAGGGTAAGAAACCAAATATGCCGACTTTATCAGAAAGATACCGTATTACAGGTTCGGTAATCTCAGCCGTGGATCTGATTAAAGGAATCGGCGTTTACGCAGGGTTAGAGGTTATTGATGTCCCTGGTGCTACCGGATACCTTGACACCAATTACAGGGGAAAAGCAAATTATGCCCTTAGTGCGCTGGAGAAAACGGATTTGGTATATCTTCATGTAGAGGCGCCTGATGAAGCCTCCCACAGCGGTGATCTTAAAAACAAGTTAAAGGCCATTGAACGGTTCGACAAAGAGGTTGTCGGAATGGTTTTGGATAAGATAAATAAATTTCAAAACTACAGGATAATGGTTTTACCGGACCACTCTACCCCTTTATCGGTAATGAGCCACACATCTGACCCTGTGCCATTCGCCATTTTCTCATCCGAAGATAAAGAAACTAACCCCTCAAAGGATATGGGCTTTAATGAAAAATCAGCCAGGATAAACAATTTGTTTATTGAGGATGGATATAAGCTGTTGCCCTTTTTCTTACGAAAAAACTAAATAAACCTTGACAACCAGCCGGGTTATTTTATATTATATCACTCTATCGCGGGGTGGAGCAGTCTGGTAGCTCGTCGGGCTCATAACCCGAAGGTCAGTGGTTCAAATCCACTCCCCGCTACCAAAAAAAACAAAAGGGGTTAGATGAAAATCTGGCCCCTTTTTCTTTATCCTGAAAAGTGATTATCTAACCCTATTTATCACAAATAGAAACAATGTCCCCAAAGCTCTCCTAAAGACTAAATATCCTACCCCCTTTATGCTTTGATTAAGTAAAATTTGGCCTTACACGCAGGACATTCAAGGTATTCTCCCTCTTTGTCCTGTTTTGTACATCCTTCACCGATTTTTTCAACGGTTTTTCCATCTTCATCCTGGTATTTATAGTTCATTTCAGGACAATATACCCATTCCCCACATTGGGAACAATAAAAATTCTCGGCAATAACTTTTATATAACTAATGGTAAGCATAAGTACCTCTTTAAGATTGTGTTAACGAATTCTGAATTCTGCGGACTCAATGCTTAATTATTAACAAGGAAGATTTGCGATAGCATTATTTGACTATGGTTTCAGAGATATTCAGAACTCTTACCTTTGATACTTTACAATCCTTGCAAAATCATCAGCCTTCAAACTTGCCCCCCCGACTAACGCCCCATCTATATTCGGCTTGGACATCAGTCCATCTATGTTCTCGGGTTTTACACTTCCGCCATACAGGATTCTTATACTATCTGCTGTATCTTTATAAATTTCTTTTAAAAGCTTTCTTATAAAACTGTGAACCTCTTCAGCCTGCTCACCGGTTGCCGTCCTGCCTGTACCAATAGCCCATAGAGGCTCGTAGGCAATGATTACATCCTCCATATCTGAAGCAGAAAGACCTGATAGACCTCTCTTAATCTGTGCTTCGATTATCTTAAAGGTCTCTCCTGCCTCTCTCTGTTGAAGGGTCTCCCCGACGCAAAAAATAGGTGTTAGACCATGTTGCAGGGAAGTCTGTATTTTTTTATTTACAGTCTCATCGGTTTCACCAAAGTACTGCCTGCGTTCAGAGTGGCCAATAATGACATACTCACATCCAACATCTGACAACATTTTCGGAGATACAGCGCCGGTATAAGCCCCTTCTTCCTCCCAGAATACATCCTGAGCTGAAACGTGTATATTGAAACCTTTTGTCTCCTTAACTACATTATAGATTGCTAAAAACGGAGGAGCAACCACAATCTCCACATCTATAACATCTGCTATTAGACCCTTGAGATCGGATATTAACTCAACCGCCTCAGAAACGGTCTTATTCATCTTCCAATTTCCAGCGATAACTGCTTTTCGCACTATTAAATCCAATCTAGACAGTATCTTTCACGTTATCCTTTGTTTTTCAAGGCCTCGATCCCCGGGAGCGGCCTGCCCTCCAGCAAATCTATAAAGGCACCTCCACCAGTGGATAGGTAAGACATCTTGTTTAATTCTCCAGCCTTGTTGACAGCTACATCTGTGTCTCCACCACCAACAATAGTCAGTGCATAAGAATTGGCAACATGACTTACCATTGCAAATGTCCCCCTGCTAAAGGCGTCCATCTCAAAGACCCCCATAGGCCCATTCCAGATAATAGTCTTGGCATCCTGCAGGGCTTGAGCAAAAAGTGTGGTGGTAGCAGGACCAATATCCAAAGCCATCCAGTCTTTAGGTATCTCCTGGACTGTAGTGATCTTGGTCTCCGCCTCAGAGTCAAACTTATTTGCAACAACACAATCCACAGGCAGATAGAACTTTACATTCTTTTCCTTCGCAGATTCCAAAATCTTGTGTGCAGTATCTATTAATGTATCCTCAACCAATGATTTTCCAACATCATATCCAAGGGCTTTAAGAAAGGTAAATGCCATCGCTCCCCCAACTATTATCTTATCCACTTTCTTGATAACATTTTCCAACGCACTCAATTTATTCGAAACCTTGGCGCCTCCTATGATAGCTACCAGTGGTCGGGCTGGATTCTCCATCGCCCTGGCAAAGTAATTAAGCTCCTTCTTCATCAAAAATCCGGCACCACATACATCGAAGAATCTGGTTACGGCAACCACTGAGGCATGGGACCTGTGAGACATGGCGAAGGCATCATTGATATACACATCTGCTAACCTGGCTAGCTCTTTTGCAAAATTATCATCATTTTCCTCTTCTCCGATGTGAAATCTCAGGTTCTCCAGAAGGACAACATAATTGGAATTCATATCATCAACAATCTTCTCTACCTCATCACCAATACAGTCCTTGGTCATAACAACATCTTTCTTTAATAACCTCCCCAGCCTTCTGGCTACTGGTTCCAAACTCAGTTTTTTATCAACCTTCCCTTTCGGTCTGCCCATATGGGATGCCAGAATCACCTTAGCCCCTTCATCAAGGGCATAATTTATCGTTGGAAGGACCCCTCTTATCCTGGTATCATCAGTAATGTTACCCATTTCATCAAGGGGGACATTGAAATCGACCCTTATAAATAATCTTTTCCCACTAATATCCAGATCGTTTATATATTTTATCGACACCCCGTCCTCCTCTCTGTCAATCCAGCTTCTCTCCCATATAGGCAGCAAGGTCAACCATTCTGGTAGAAAACCCGCTTTCATTATCATACCATGCTAAAACCTTTACCATGTTCCCACCAATGACGCTGGTAGTTGGTGCATCTACAATAGATGAAAAGGCGCTGCTTGTAAAATCCACAGAAACCAGTTCCTCATCACAATACAAAAGAATACCTTTCATATCTTCCTCTGATGCCTTTTTTAACGCACCATTCACCTCTTCCTTGGTTACGTCCCGACTGAGATCAACTACCAAATCCACCAAGGATACATTTGGTGTAGGCACTCTGATGGCCAATCCATCCAGTTTGCCTTTCAGTTCGGGTATAACCTGGGCAACTGCCACAGCAGCACCGGTAGTTGTAGGGATCATGGATAAAGCTGCTGCCCTGGCCCTCCTAAGGTCCTTGTGTGATCCATCCAGTAATCTCTGATCCATAGTATAAGAATGGATTGTGGTCATTAACCCTTTTACTATGCCAAAGTTTTCATGCAAAACCTTTGCAACAGGAGCCAGACAATTAGTGGTACAGGAGGCATTGGATACCACGTGGTGTTTGAAGGGGTCATAGCTTCTTTCATTAACTCCATATACCAGAGTAGCATCAACGCCCTTGCCAGGAGCTCCAATAATTACCTTCTTTGCCCCGGCAACAAGATGTTGTGAGGTGCTTTCTCTGTCTCGAAATTTACCTGTAGTCTCCATGACAATGTCAACTCCCAGTTCTTTCCAGGGAAGTTCACTGAGATTACCAGTTACCTTTGTTGTCTTAATCTCTTTACCGTTGACAACAATTGCCTCACCTTTCTGCTTAATTTCACCAGGGAAAGACCTGTGCACTGAATCGTATTTAAGAAGATGGGCTATGGATTTGGCATCACCCCTGGTATTAATAGCAACTATTTCAACATCATCCCTGTTAACAGCCGCCCTGACAATATATCTCCCTACCCTCCCAAAACCATTAATAGCTAATTTTATACTCATAGTTCCTCCTTCTGAAATAGTATATACCTAAATTGAGCGATTCTTTTTACAAATAAGGGACAGACTAGGCGGCTGTCCTATGAAAAAGGTGAGACCTTCAAACCCGTAGGACAGCCCCGTATTAATACGGGGCTCGCATATGTCTCAGTGGCTTGTTTTAAACATTTGAATCATGGTTTCCTGCCTAGAAGAGCGTTTCATTATTTTTTTGTCGTCTCGACTGAAGGGAGAGATATTAACAAATAGCAGAAGACCTAAAGTTTTTATATTGGTGCCGAAGAGGGGACTCGAACCCCTACGAGGGAACCCTCACTAGGTCCTGAACCTAGCGCGTCTACCAGTTCCGCCACTTCGGCACATAAGGTATCTTATTAACAAGCGCAGTAACAAGTGAAAGACATTAATTAGTTGCAAAATCCGTAGTCCTAACTTATACTTTGTATCCTTGGAATTGTCAAGCTGATTTTGTTTATAGCTTCTGCACTTTAGCCTTACCACCAGGGAAATTCGGAAGGAAAGAACTGAATGGAAATCATACGAGGAACCGCAAATTTAAAGAAAAAATTTAATACACCGGTTATAACCATAGGAAATTTTGATGGCATTCACCTGGGACACCAAAAGATATTTAAGGATGTAAAACGAAGAAGCTCTGAATTGAAAGGAGATTCAATAGTCTATACCTTTGAACCCCATCCTTTAAATATCCTGTTTCCCCATAAGAAGGTCCCCTTAATTACCTCCTTTTCAGAAAAGATAAAGTTAATAGAAGAATCGGGGATTGACTTTGTAATTTGTGAAGATTTTACTCCTGAATATGCCAACCTATCACCAAGACAATTTGTGAAGGATATTCTTCTGGACAAGATTGGGGTCAAGGCTGTCTTTGTCGGTCATGATTATGCCTTTGGCAAAGGAAGAAAAGGGAATATTGATACATTAAAACAGTTGGGCGAAGAATTAGTTTTTGAAGTACACGTTGTAGATGCCGTCAAAGTGGATGCCATCCTCGTCAGCAGCACAAAAATTAGAGATACCATCCAAAAGGGAGATGTAAAAAAGGTTGCTGGCTTCCTGGGAAGAAGCTATTCAATCTCAGGAAAGGTAGAGAAGGGTAAAAGCAGGGGGAAAGGATTGGGGTTTCCTACGGCAAATCTTAAATCAGTTGAAGAAATCTGCCCTAAACCGGGAATATATGCAGTTCATGTATCTTATAGAGATCAACCTTATCAGGGGGTTGTAAATATTGGTTTTAACCCTACCTTTAAAGACAAGACTCTTTCCATTGAAGTCTATATCCTGAAGTTTAACAAAGACATCTATGATGAATATATCAAGATATCCTTCGTGGAAAGGCTGAGAGACGAAAAAGCCTTCGATAGTCCTGAAACACTTGTCGAACAGATAAAAAAAGATGTGGAAATGGCAAGAGAGATATTAAAGGTTGATCTCAATCCTTAACCCTCTCAGGATGTGAATAGATAGTGAAATTGCCTCCCCGAACATAGCCTACAGCCGTTATACCCATCTCTTTAGCCATAGAAACAGCCAGATTGGTTGAGGCAGAACGGGAGAGTAAGATCGGTATCCCCATCTTTCCTGTCTTGATCAGTATCTCGGAGGTAACCCTGCCGGTGGTAAGAAGTATCTTATCATCCAGGTTTATACTCTTTAACAGGCACTCGCCATTTATCTTGTCAACAGCGTTATGCCTACCTATATCCTCTCTAAAGATAAGGACTCTGTCAGGTGTAGCCAGCGCAGAGCTGTGAACTCCTCCAGTAGATTTATACAGGTCCGAAAGACTTTGGAGGTTCTTCATTAGACTCAGCACCTGTTTGGCAGAGATTGTCAGTTGGGAGTTGATTTTCTTACAATGGATGGAATCCATAACACTGTAAAAACTGCTTCCCTTACCACACCCTGATGTGATAGTCCTTTTCATAAAGAGCTTTTCAGAGATAGGGTTTGGTCTTTGAGTAGCAATTTCAGCAATCCCCCTTTCTTCGTCTAGGCTAATAGATCTGATCTCATCAGGGGAATTCAGCATGCCTTCGGATTTGAGAAAACCAACCGCCAGCTCCTTCAAGTGGTCACTGATACATAGGAGAGTAACAATTTCCACACTATTTAAGAAGATGGTTAAGGGTATCTCTCTTATAATGCTTTTTTTGGCGCTAGAAAAAGAGCCCTTAGAATAACTGATAATCTCCAGTTGTTCCGTCTTTGAATCCTGGATCATTGAAGATTCCTTTTTCAACCTCATCTTCCTAACCCCAAATAAGGGTGATTATCAAACCTACACAGAAAACAGAAATAGCCGGAAGCCACAGCAACCTGTATACCCCGTTTAACCCGGCCTTAAAATAATCCTTTGTCAGAATCAGGCATAAATGCATGGGGGAGAGGATAACCCCACAATAACCACTGGCATAGGAGAGCATCATATAAGTTAGAAAATGGCCGTCAGAATGGAAGAAGGGTAAGAGTATGGGAAAA
>JBAZOX010000042.1:0-14258 GCA_041648535.1 Desulfobacteria bacterium
AGCATCTTAATTTTTTCTTTGATCATTGTCAAGAGATTACAGAGACCCGGAAAAACTAAATAATTATAATGCGTATCATTGGAAAGATTTTCCGTTGAATTATTTCTGACCTTCTGATAGGATATCAATGGACTCTCAAAAAATCATGTGACTACTCAGGTAGGCACAGAGCACCAAAGGCACAAATTCGTAATCCGTGAATCGTAAGTCGTAAATCGATTCACGACCCTGCCCCACTCTGTTTTGTGCCTATGTGCCTTTGCCACTTTGTGCCTGAGTAGTTACAAAATCATTTGAATACGGCGGAGCTAAGTTCCCTATGCCTACAAACTCCCTTTACGCACGTATTAAACATACCCTCATGGGAGAGACCCGTAACCCTCTGGATCCTAATATCTTTCACACCCTGGCTTTGACTGCCTTCCTTGCCTGGGTTGGGCTTGGTGCCGATGGGCTGTCATCCTCCTGCTATGGCCCGGAAGAGGCATTCCATGCCCTGGGCGCCCACCGCTACCTGGCATTATATCTAAGCGCAGCCACAGCAATAACCATCTTTGTTATCTCGGCCAGCTATTCCCAGTTAATCGAAATCTTCCCTTCCGGGGGCGGGGGGTATTTAGTAGCCTCCAAGTTGCTGGGGAGTAAAATAGGCCTGGTTTCAGGTACCGCCCTGGTAGTGGACTACGTTCTGACCATCGCCGTTTCTATGGCCAGCGGGATAGATGCCATCTTCAGTTTCCTTCCCATTGACTTTCAACCTTATAAATTGATTGTCACCATATTCTTTACCTTGTTTTTAATTACGATCAACCTGAAAGGGCTTAAGGAATCAATCAAGTTCTTGCTCCCCATCTTTATAGTCTTTCTCCTGACCCATATGGTGGTGGTCTTTTACGGGGTCTTTCGCCATGTGGGAGACTTGCCCAACTTGATAGTTACAACAAAGGACAGTACCCTCACCGACATCCAAACCCTGGGTTTTTTTCCTGTCCTCTATATCTTTATGAGGGCATTTTCTCTGGGTGGCGGCACATTCACCGGGATAGAGGCGGTCAGTAACGGGATGCAGGCATTGAAAGAACCTCGCGTTCATACGGGGCGTCGGACCATGCTTTACATGTCCATCTCCCTGGCTTTCATGGCCGGTGGGATTATCCTCTCCTACCTCTTAAACCAAACCTATCCTAAAGCCGGACAGACCCTCAATGCCACTCTGGTTCAGGACATGATCAATTCATGGAACTTAGGCTCTAATCATCTAGGATATGCCTTCTGGCTTATAATCCTGCTTTCTGAAGGGGCATTGCTTTTTGTAGCTGCCCAGAGTGGGTTTGTTGCTGGTCCGCGTGTATTGGCCAACATGGCTGTGGATAACTGGGTACCCCGACAGTTTTCTCATCTTTCTGAAAGACTGGTCATCAAGAATGGCATTTATATCATGGGGCTTTCTTCTATCGCCATTCTTCTGATTGCCAGGGGTAAGGTCAGTTTTCTGATCGTCCTCTATAGCATTAACGTCTTTATTACTTTTTCGCTGGCTCAGTTGGGGATGTGTATCCACTGGTGGCGAGCCCGCCGGCAGGACCAGCGCTGGTCAAAAAAAATAGGCATTAACTTCATAGGACTCATAGTAACTGCATCTATCCTGATTGTAACCCTTTCCATAAAATTCTTTGAAGGAGGCTGGCTGACCCTCCTGATTACCGGCTCCTTTGTCATAGGTTGTCTGATGACCCGCAAACATTATGAGGGGGTGGAATGCTGTTTAAGAAGCCTGGATGACATCTTATTAAGCCTGCCCGCCCCGGAAATGCCTGCGGAAAGGCCATCCCGTAACCCGCAGGCACCCACAGCGGTCTTGCTTGTTTCGGCTTACAGTGGGTTGGGGGTTCATTCCTTTCTCTCTATCCAGAAACTATTCCCTAATTATTACAAGAATTTTATCTTTATATCAGCCGGGGTAGTAGATTCCAGCCGCTTTAAAGGGGTGGAAGAGTTGGCTCAATTGCAAAAATCCGTGGAGATGATGCTGCTACAATACGTAGACCTGGCCACCCGCTTCGGGTTCCATGCCGAATTCCGGTGCCGTTTCGGGACTGACCGGCTGGATGAACTCGAGGCATTATGTCAGGATGTGATCAAGGAGTTCCCTCGTACCGTCTTTTTTGCAGGCAAATTGATCTTCCAGCAAGAAAACTCGCTAAACCGATTTCTACATAACCAGGCTGCCTTAGCCACACAACGAAGGTTACAGTATCAGGGTTTGCAGATGGTTGTCTTACCCATTCGAGCCACAACCAGAGAAACCTCTCCTATGTGAAGCAGTTTTGACCAATACTGATGGCGCAGTATTCTTCTTGACATACTATATGTTGTAGTGTAGATTAACAGTTACACAACATAGCAGTAACTAATTTGTTGTTACCAAGAACACATGTAACTGCTCAGGTGGATAGCCTGTAGACTGTTAGACTGTAGCCTAACAGCCTTCAGCCTATCTACCTGAATAGTTACTAACACATTAAAATCAGGGGAGACACCAAAATCAACTTAAACCTCTGTACCCTCGCCAGTGGAAGTAAAGGAAATGCAATTTATATTGAAGCCGGTAAAACAAAGGTTCTTATCGATGCCGGTTTAAGTGGGAGGGAAACCCGCAGGAGACTCCAGAGTATAGATGTTCATGTAGAAGACCTGGATGCTATCATTGTTTCTCATGAGCATAACGACCATATTCAGGGGCTTAAAGTATTATCCAATCAACTGAATCTGCCTGTATACATAAACCATCCTACTCTTTCCAATATGAAAGGACCGGGGATCAAGGGAGATGTAAGGGAATTTAATACAGGAGGGGCATTCTTACTTCAAGATCTGTTCTTCCAGTCATTTTCAGTTCCCCATGATGCTGCTGACCCCGTTGGGTTTACAATAGAATACAAAGAAGTAAAAATAGGCATCGCTACAGACCTGGGGTTTCCAACAAGGCTTGTAACAGAGAGGTTAAAAAAATGCGACCTCCTTATCCTGGAGTCTAATCACGATGAAGAGATGCTAAAGTTGGGACCGTATCCCTGGGAAGTAAAACAGAGGATTAAAAGCCGCCTCGGACATCTCTCCAATCATCAGGCAGAAACACTTATCAAAGAGGTATATCATACAGGTCTTAGGCATGTCATTTTATTCCATCTTAGTGAGATCAATAATAGTCCCCAAAAGGCCGGCGAAGGGATCAGTCTCCTCCTAAAAAACCCCAGGTATCATCCAATCAGCCTCTCTCTCGCAGTGCAGAATACGGTTGGTAAAATAGTCTCCCTCTCTCCTGAAAACAAGTGGACATAAGGCTCTCATAACTTTACCAGCTTGTATTTTCTTGTCCCCAGCCCAATCTCCTCTCCATACTCCAATTGGGTTCTCCAATCCAGGTGCGGATAGACGCCTTTGAATTTATCCTCTCCCGGATTGAAGTTGTCCTTCAAGGCTGAATTTTGATTGCCTATCTGTTGATTAACCAGGTCTACGGATGCCTGGTCAATGGCCACAGGATCAGTGGAAATAACGATACCCACATCAGGAACAATAGGCACATCAGAACATGGATAACAGTCACATGCAGGGCTAACATGGGTAATGAAGTTTATAAATACCGATCTTTTTTCCTTGCCCTTAAGCACACCAAGGGTATACTCTACCATCTTCTTCTGGAAAACGCTGCTCGTTTCATTCCATTTGACCTGAATAGCCCCTTCTTTACAGATCAAAAAACACTCTCCACAACCTATGCATCTTTCAGGATCAATCCTTGACTTCTTGTCCACGATTGATAGGGCCTCCTGAGCACACCAGTTAAGGCACTCACCGCAGCCAACACAGATTTTTGTGTTAACCGCCGGATTGACATTTGAATGCTGTTGGAGTTTCCCTGCCCGAGAGGCACAGCCCATCCCCACGTTCTTTATGGTTCCCCCAAAGCCGGAAAGCTCATGTGCCTTAAAATGTGCCACACTGATTATGCTGTCACTATGAAATATATCATGTCCGATACTGACCTCTTTAAATATCCCTTTGTCAATTCTGACCTTAACACCACTGCCTCCCTTGAGCCCGTCACCGATTATCAAAGGTGCGCCAACTACAGAATAGTCAAAACCGTTCTCAATAGCCGTTATTAAATGGGAGACAGCATCACCCCTGCCCAGGCTGTAAAGGGTACTGCAGTCGGTGAGAAACGGTTTTCCCCCATGTTTCTTCACAGTGTCTACGATCTGCCTGATCAAAACAGGACTTATATAACTCGTATTGCCCCGTTCACCAAAATGCACCTTTATGGCAACCAAACTTCCTTTCTTGATTTTAGAATTTAAACCTATACGATCAAAGAGAGAAGCCAATTTAACAAAGATATTTTTCTTGGGAGTAACTCGTAAGTCCGAGTAAAATACCTGACTAGCCATAAACAATCCCTCCTGTAACTTTTGGTCAATTATTCGTAACTACTCAAGTAGGCACAAAGGCACAGAGCACCAAAGGCATAAAGTAGGAAAAAACAACGAAACGACCCCACTCTGCTTTGTGCCTATGTGCCTTTGTCTCTTTGTGCCTGAATAGTTACATTATTTCTCAGCCTGACTAAGACCGGTAAGGGAAAAGAAAATCATGAACCTTTGTTCTCTTCTGTCCTCGTTCTCGATTACCCTGTCTGAATACTCTCCCCTTACCCCCCAACATTGGGCTTTATAGTTAAGTCCAAAAATCGTTTCTAAAGATAATTTTTCCAGCGTTGAGTACCTATTTTCTATCTTCAAGTCTACGGAATCCGAAAGCTTAACCTTTAGCTTCATATTAAGATTCCCAATCTGGGGAATCGTATCAAGATTCCCAGTCTGGCCCTTCGTATTCCTGTATTCGAAATCAAGGAAATCTCCCCGTTCATCCTTTAGGCCTATTAAAACATTATATGTTGTAAATTCACTATCGTAAGTATTATACTCCCCATCTAGCCTCAAGGAAGTGTTTTTAGCCGGATATATGTCCAGTTCGCCCGATACCGGAGAGAAGAGGCGACGAGAATCATCGGTGGATGTTCTCGTATCAGAGAAATTGTAGCTCTGGCTGAGTTTTAGTCTGACAAGCCTGTGGTAATACGGGTCATCTGTTCCTTCATATATCTTTCCTGTGAGATTACTGATAAGGGAATAGGTAAGGGAGTTTTTCTTGTCAATCCTATCAACAGGATCAAAGTTTGGAAGGTTTCCCTGGTCCACATCCGGGATAAACGTATACTTTAACTCCGGTTTAACGGAGTGTTCTAATTTTTTAAGTCTTTCTCCATCAACATCAAATATCCTTTGAAAGGCCGTGGTTATTAATCCCAGATTAAGATCGTAGATTTGTCTGGTATAAATCTTATCCTCTCCTTCATTGAGCCTGTATATTGTCTCTCTCCCCCCGATCTCCGGCTTTAACTCAAAATAGTCCGTATGAAAGGTATACAGTAACTTTGGATAAATATCTACCCTCTGGCCTGTTTCTCCTCCCTCCCGCCAAAAATTATCTAACGCAGAGGAAAGGCTATAAAATAGAGGGAATCCCAAAATACTCTGTTTCGAGCCGGCAAACTCCACCCTTGGAAGACTCTGGAGGGTAGTTTTATCCTCTTTTTCCAGGTCTTCGGTATACCTAAGCTCAGAATTTAGACTAAATTTCTGCCAGAGTTTAGTCGCAAAAACAGTCGATTCCAGTTTTTCTTTGGATCTATCATCAACAATTCTGCCAAAATCTTTGAAAAAGGCTCTATCGCTTACATGGGTGACATCAGCCTTTGCAGAGAAAGAAGGATCGAAATACTGTTCATGCCGGTACCTGAGCATCGTTCTATCAAGGCCACTGATGAGCTTTTCTCCCTTTCTTTCTTCCTTCCAATCTCTGTAACTGTTCATCTCTCTCATATTATAGAGATAAAGGTTCCCAGAGTTATTCCTGCTAAATATATAACGGTACTCCAGCGCCTCTCCTATCCCTCTTTTGCTTCGGTAGTCCAGGGAAAAAGTGGCATCCATATTTTCTGAGATGGCCCAAAAGAAAGGAAGGGTTATCTCCTCCCCCCCTTCATTGGAATATCCAATAGAAGGGATTAAAAGACCTGTCTGTCTCTTGATCTTCGCAGGGTAAATTATGTAGGGAAGATATAGAACAGGTATATCTTTTATATAGAAAGTGGCATGTTTAACAGTGGCATAACCCTCTATGGTTACGTTTACCTCTTTAGCGGTAAACTTCCACGGAGGAGAAGGGCTATCGCATGTGGTAAACTCTCCGTCAATTATCCGATACCTATCTTTATCCCATTTCTCAATCTTCTTACCGGTCAGGTGCAAATTCTCTCTCTTAAAGAATAGCCTTCCATCATAGACAGTACCCTTTTGGGTGTCCAGATTGATCTCCATCCTATCACTCTTCAACGTATCCTCTTTAGTGGTCAAGGTAATATTACCAGTTGCCTCCGCCTCTTTAGTCTCTTGATTTAACTTTATCATATCTGCCTTTAATACCCTGTTGTCCTGGACAATTTCCACATTTCCCTGAGTTATATAGGTATTTTTTTTGCCATCAAACTCTAACTTATCCGCATTTATTCTTATAGGTCTTTTATCGATCTTTTGATCCCCTAATGTCATGTCTTCAGAGAACGAATATCCAGCATAACAGAGGAGAATAATTATGATTAAAATGGGGGAAATGACAATAGAAAGCCTTCTCATCAATTCTCCAGTATCTTATTCAATGTAACTACTCAGGCACAAAGTGGCAAAGGCACAGAGGCACAAAGCAGAGCAGGGTCGTTTCGTTGTTTTTTCCTACTTTGTGCCTTTGTTGCTCTGTGCCTTTGTGCCTACCTGAATAGTTGCTATAAAAAGAATATTAGAAGTAGGCAAGGTTGTCAAGGTAAAAAAGGTTTAAAAAAAACTCTTGACAAGGCCATATTAAAGGTGTTATTTTACTCTCCGAAAAGGGGATAATACAGAAAATCATATTGATAATAAAGCGTTTTAGGGGGGTACATCGTTTACTACTTCTAAGAAAAAGCAGCTTAAATATTTCAGTAAAGAAAGGTGGGTGATGCGATGGAATGAACAAATAGAGGCAATTCCGCTTGATAAGAGAGAGATCGTGAGATCGTGAAGCAAAAGAAGGAGTTAAAAAAGGTTTGTTACTATAAACAGGAGGTATAAATAATGAAAAAGTTTGTAATGCTAACCATGGCGGTGGCGCTGATTGCATTTTTTACAATGCCAAAAGGAGCCTCTGCCGCTGCCCCGCAAATGATATTCAAGGGTGACTATCAGGTTGTGGGTATAGCATCTGATAATGTCAGTGACCGCAATAAAGATACGAACGACCATGCAGCCTATGTGGAACAGAGGTTCCGCCTTACCCATATCGCTGCTATGGATAATGTGAAAGGGGTCTTTGGCATTGAGGTAGGCTGGGATGAATGGGGCAAGAGCTATACCGATAATGGTATTGGATCGACCTATAACCAAGGTGGCGATAATGGTGTGATTGCGGATACACCCTCTACAAACATAGAGGTAAGGATGGCATACATTGAGTTTAATGTGCCGGGTATGCCCCTTACAGTGACAGCCGGTAAAATGTTCACTTGGGACCATGCCATGGCTATATTTGGTGGTGCTATAGCGGCTTCCCCGGCGATCAGGTTTGACTACAAAATCGCCGATGGGGCCAACTTAGCCTTTTGGTGGACAAAGATGGCTGAGGGTACTGTAAGCAGCAACACGCTCCGGGGCAATGGCGATGCAGACAGTGATATATACTTTGTAGAGTTCAGCCAAAAAACAAAGGCTTACGACTTTGGCGTTTACGGTGCGTATAACGCAGACCACAGGGAGTACGATGTTTCTGCTGCCTCTACAGGGACTACTACATCAGCCATGACGTACAAGGACGATATCTACTGGACAGGGGTGTGGGCTGGTTTCATGGCAGGGCCGGCAAAACTCGGTATTGATGCGATCTATTCATTTGGAACAAGGGATTACTATAGCGCCAGCAGTACCGATCTTGATTACAGCGGGTACTACCTCAAGGTAAACGGCACTGTAAATCTGGGTGGGCCTACGCTCGATTTCTTGAGCGCCTACGTCTCCGGTGATAATGATTCCTCTGACACTAAGATGAAGAATTTTGCGTTTGCAGATGCGAATGGCAGGTATCCGTCTCTTGGGCTCCTCTTCCCTGGTCCAAACCTCTTATACTGGGGTAATGGTATTGCTACAGAAGAATATGCACAGATATTATTGCCGCCGTCCGGTTATAGTGCCTATGAGGGCGGATCTTCTTTAGGCAGATGGTTTACCATGGTGGGCGCTACTATGCCTGTGGACAAATTGAAGCTCGTAGCCAAATACTGGTACCTCCAGACCGCCGAAAAGTTCCCTGCTGCCTCCAATTACAGAAACAAGAATATTGGGCATGAGGTCGATCTTGAGGCACATTACCAGATGACTCCGAACCTAACACTTTCAGTTGAAGGGGATTATCTCTTTGCTGGAGACTATTTCAAGACTTCATCATCGATGGAGCCTGATAATGCATGGAAAGCGGCTTGGGCTATTAAACTAGTATTCTAATTGAGGGGTAAAATACTCTCTCATGCAAAGAACCTCAGAGGGGTAACCCTTCTGAGGTTCTTTTTTTTGTCAGATTTTTACGAAGCCGTCAAGGTTAATCTCGAAAAATCTTCCCTGGATTAAGGACATTATTAGGATCGAAAACCCTCTTTATCCTCTTCATTATCTCAACTCCAAGATCGCCCAGCTCCATCTTCAGATAAGGGGCTTTTGTAACACCAATGCCATGCTCCCCTGATATAGTTCCCCCCATGTCTAAAACGGCTTGAAATATCTCTTTTACTGCCTCATGTGCCCTATTTACCTCTTCTTCTTTCCTTTTGTCTATCATTATATTGACGTGGATATTGCCATCTCCCGCATGTCCAAAGTTAACAATATCTAACCTTGATCTTTTCGCAATCTCATTGATCTTTCTTAGAATATCCGGTATTTTGCTGCGGGGAACCGTGATATCCTCGTTGATCTTTGTAGGGCTTATCTTAAGTAACGAAGGGGATATGGCCCTTCTTGCCCTCCACAGGTTTTCTTCACTCTCTTCGTCTTCAGCAATCTCCACTCTACTTGCTCCATATCTCATACATATATCCTGGATTCTGGCGGCATCTCTTTCTACTATATAGGAATCACCATCTACTTCTAAAAGCAGAATCGCCTCGGCCTCTACAGGCAAACCAATCCTGAGAAAGTCTTCCACACAAACAATAGCTGAATGATCCATGAATTCAAGGGCGGAAGGGGTAATCTTCGAAGCGGTTATCCCGGTAACAGTACGGGCTGCATCCTCAAGTTTGGGGTAAACCGCTAAGATGGTCTTCTTAGATGCCGGCAGGGGGAGTAACTTAACTATAATCCTGGTAATAACCCCCAGGGTACCTTCCGAGCCAACCATTAGCTTTGTAAGATCATAGCCAACTACCCCCTTTACTGTCTGAACCCCTGTGGATATAATCTCCCCTGTAGGCAAGACTGCCCCCAGACCTATAACGTAGTCTTTGGTCACACCATACTTTATTGCTCTAGGTCCCCCGGCACACTCGGCCACATTCCCACCCAGAGTGGAAAATTTTAAACTGGCTGGATCCGGAGGATAAAAGAGCCCCAGCTTTTCCACCTCTTTTTGAAAATTTCCAGTTACCACTCCGGGTTCTACAAAGGCTATGAGGTTTTCCGTATCGATCTCTATAATCCTGTTAAACCTGGCCATTACCAGTACCAATCCACCCTCCACCGGCAGGGTTCCCCCGGTAAATCCAGATCCAGCGCCCCTTGGTATAACAGGGAATTTTTCTTCATTGGCAAGCTTAAGAATATCCGAAATCTCTTGGGCATTACCAGGAAAAACGACCAGATCAGGAAGGTAACTCTGATTGGTAGCATCGTAGCTATAACAGACCCTCTCTTCCGGTTCAGAGTGAACATGCTCCTTACCCACAATCCTTTTTATCTTATCAATAACCTTCTTTTCTATCATCTTCGCTAAGCTGCTCCCCTGACCCTTGGGAAGACACTTCCCCCATCAGGTATAATATACGTGGAAGGGTCTCCCCCAAGTATTTCATGGGCAATAGAGACCCCTTGATCTATTGAGTCTGCTGGAATCATAGACATTCTCTTCACATCCTCACTGGCTAACTCAGAGAACAAGATAATCTTCGCCTTTTTTGCCTTAATCAAGGCAGAATAAGCCGTCTGTCCATTGATCTCAAAATTTTCCCTCAGGGCGCCCTCAAAATCCATAAGATCATCATATTTAAACCAATCGAGGAAAGTGCGGTTGCCAAGGCCATCAGAGCACTCTGCCAAAACAATCATTACCCCATTGTCTTTAAGGATATTTATTGCATACTCAATGCTTTTGTGTGCCTGGATAAAATTTATGTCTTTAGGGAACCCTCCACAGCTAACCACAACAAGATCGGCCTTCGTATTAAGTTCAGGACTGAAGTTCCTTAAAAGGAAATCGCATCCCTGCTGGTGGGCCGATAAATAATCTCCTGCAACTACTTCTATTATCTCTTTAGTTGGAGACAGAATTGTATTGAAGAGAAATATAGGACATAACATCTCACAAACATGGATCATAGCATGGTGAAAGGGATTCCCCGTAAGTGCCCCGGTCTTAACCATGGGGTGTCTCCCTCCAACCGCGGGCGGATTCAAAGCCAGAAGATGCAGATCAAGACAACTATCGAATGAAGCCACACCGGGTAGAATACTCTTCCTGCCGCCCCCAAAACCTGCCAGGTAATGGAATCCTATGGTTCCTGTTAGAATGACCTTGTCGGCCTCTGCCACCAACCTGTTTATCTCAACCCTTGTACCCCTATCGGTTTTACCCAAAGAGGCAATATTATTTGGATCAAAGGCATTATGATCATAGACCTTAATACGTTTGTAGACTTCATCTCCAACTATCATCCTGTGTTCCTGTGGCAGTTGCTGCCGATGAATCCCCAGGGCAAAGACAATCGTGATGTCCTCATCCCCAACACCAATCCTGTTCAACCTGTTAATTAGAACAGGAAGGTATATTTCGCTTCCTGTGTAACGGGTAATATCGGAGACAACAATGGTGATTCTATCACCTTTTCGGAACATCTCATCAAAAGGTGGGCAGGAAGTGGGGGTATCTAATACAGATTCAATGAGTCCAAAAGTGTCTATAGGAGGATGGATTTCTTTTGGGGTAACGATTCCTAGCAAATTATCGGACGGTATCTTAAAGGAGAGATCCTTTTTGCCACATTTCAGAGTGATAACACGTTCTTTCATACAATTGGACTCTAAGGGAAAGAAGGAAACTAAACATTTCCAAGAATACTCTTAATCGCTTCTTCAATTATCTTTGGTTCACCTTCCTGTAATGTCCGTACATCTAAAAGAAGCTGGCCGTCATCTATCCTGGCTATAATAGGTGGATTATAATTTCTTAATCCTTCCTCTAATCCCTCAAGAGAGAGGTGGACAGGTTTAATAGAAATCACTTTGGTTGGGAGATCTTGCAATGGAAGAGCTCCTCCTCCTACCTTGGAGTTATCGTCCTTAATCACTATATGGAAATTCCCGGAACTCACCTTTCTCAACCTGCGATAGAGACTCTTTGCCCTCTTCTCTATTTCCTGCAAAGGCATTGTTAACATCCGAAGGGTTGGTATCTCATCAACCGCCCTTCCCTCTTCCATATATATACGGAGGGTACTCTCCAGAGCAGCCAGGGTGAGTTTGTCTATTCGAAGTGCCCGGTTAAGGGGATTCTCCTTAATCCTTCTAACTGCCTCTTCTCTTCCCAGAATTATCCCTGCCTGAGGGCCTCCCAGAAGCTTATCTCCACTAAAGGTAACTACATCAACACCCTTACTGATTGCCTCCTGTACTGTAGGCTCTCTCGTTAAGCCATACTGGTCCAAATCTATCAGACATCCACTTCCAAGATCCTCCATTACCGGTAAAGAAAATTCCTTTCCCAGGCCTACCAGTTCTTCCAGTTTAACTTCAGATGTAAACCCGACGATTTGAAAGTTACTGGTATGCACCTTTAAAAGCAAAGCGGTATCATCGGTTATGGCTCTCCTATAGTCTATCAGGTGGGTCTTATTGGTTGTGCCAACCTCCACCAACCTGGCTCCACTGCTTCTCATAACATCGGGGATCCGGAAGGACCCGCCTATCTCCACCAACTGCCCCCTGGATACTACAACATCCATACCCATTGCTATGCTATTGAGGGCTAAAAGGACAGCCCCGGCATTATTGTTAACCACCAATGCCGCCTCTGCACCTGTTAGCTCGCATAGCATATTCTCCACATGAGAGTACCGGGAACCTCTCTTCCCCTCTTTTAAGTCGTATTCTAAGTTAGAAAAGTTGGAAGCAACCGTTACCAGGTTTTGCAACACCTCAAGGTTTAATAATGACCTCCCTAAATTGGTATGCAGAATAACCCCTGTGGCATTAATCACTCTCCTCAGACTCAATTGCCCGAGAGCAGAGATGGTCTCCGACACCCTTTTGGAAAAGTACTCGAGGCTTAAACCATCCTCAGACAATGTATCGTGATCAGAAGACAATATCCCTCTCCGTTCTCCCTCTATCACTTGTTGAACCGACCTCAATACCAACCAACGGGGATATTCATCGAGAAGGTCCTTAACTTGACCCTGTTGCAGTATCCTGTCAACAGAGGGAAGCATCTTCAAGCACCTCTGTTTATCTCTTTCTTCCATAAACCCCCCATCTAACCTCCAGAAATCATCTCATATATCCCTCTCCTGATCATCATAACCGCTAATGCTGCAAGTAATACACTAACCACCTTGCCAAAGGCTTTTGCCCCTCCTTCACCCATGATCTTTATGATATAGTTAGAATTTAGAAAGACAACCCATACAAGGAGAAGGTTAAGAATCAGTGAGAAGATAGTCGGCAGATAACTGTATAAATCAACGGAGATGAGGATTGTGGTGAGGACTGCCGGGCCTACTATTAGCGGCATACCAAGGGGAACAACACCCAGAGTGGGACTGGTTAATCTGCTGGTCTTTTGGGGAAAAAGCAGATCGGTGGTGGCAATTATCAACAAGATTATACCGCCTGCAATCTTAAAGTCGGGTATTGAAATACCCAAGACCTTAAAAATAAACTTCCCGATAGCAAGAAAACCCATGCTGACAGCAAAGGAGGTAATAATGCTCTGTTTTACGATTCTCCTTCTTTCATCATTTCCTATCTCCTCGGTTAACGATATAAATATAGGGAGGACTCCGATGACATCTATTGCTATAAAGATTGGTATAAGCGCTAACAGGTAGTTTGTCCAATTTTCGGTTTGGAAGAGAGTGACCATTATGAATCCTCGTTAAGACTCCTTAGAAACGCCTCATAGCTTTCCTTTGGATCCGGTTGCAGGAAGATTCGACTACCAACGCATGCATAGTCCACCCCAGATGCCTTCAGCTTCTTTATATTATCAAGGCTAATCCCACCATCTATCCCAATAAAGGCAGACGGAAATTGAGCGCGAAAACACCTTATCTCATCAAGCACCCCAGGTATGAAAGGGCTGCCATAAAAACCGGGATCCACTGATAGAAACAAAAAAGAATCAACATGGGGCACTAAAGACTGAAACTCTGAAATAGCGGTCTTGGGGTTAATAGCCAAACCTGCTTCCATACCCAAATTCCTGATATTAGAGATGACATTCTCTGGATCTGGATCTGCCTCAAAATGTAATATGACCTTTTTAGCCCCTATAGATTTAAGAGAGGCTAAATAAGCATTAGGGTCTTTCACCATTAAATGGGCCTCCATGTCTAAAGGGATTTTCATTCCCATTAAAGCATCCAAAGATATACTCTTTGAAGGGACAAAAACCCCATCCATAAAGTCAACCTGGACATAATCGGTGAACCCCTTTGCAATATTCAACATATTCTGAAAGTCTTCCAATTTATCAGTCAAAATAGCGGGAACAATCCTCATTATTCTTATTTCTCCTTTCTGTAGACTTCAGATAAACGTTAACTACGAAGAGCCCAGAGGAAGTAAAAAGAGGCTTTTCATAACCTATCGAGAGCTTTGAAGAAGTCCCCTGAGAGCAAA
>JBAZOX010000043.1:0-14087 GCA_041648535.1 Desulfobacteria bacterium
ATCCTCAGTCATTGCAGCGTACAGGTAAGTACGCTTCATTCCTTCGGATTTGCGCGCCTTGCATCTGGAGCTTTTTACTGTGCCATCTGATTTTTGACTTAGTACGACTTCATCAATACTCACTTTAGCATTTTTCCCCTATAACCCAAGGATACCTTTAAGCTCCGGATGGGTCATTATCTTCAAAGGAGTACTCATGCTATTTTTATACGCAATAAAGACTACCCCTCCATTTTTAGCTGTTTCCATGTCTATCTCAGAATCTCCTATATACAAAGCTGCCTCTTTAGGTAATTTAAAATGATCCAGGATTTTCAAAAGACATTCAGGATCGGGTTTGGGCATCTTCACATCCAGGGATGTAACCGAATAGTGGAAATATTTCTCCAGGTCAAAACGATGGAGGATAGTCTGTAAAGTGATGCCCCTGTTGGTAGCAATAGCTACATAATAGTTCTCTTTTAACAACTCCAGCATTTCAATAAGCCCTGGTTCTATTTCCATGTACTGCAAATAAGGGGTGTAGTCAAGACCGCTGGTAAATTTATACACCTCATCCAGTCTTGTATCTTCTTTAAAAAGAATGTCTATTACCTGTTTACCGGTATGGGTATGGGCAATATGGGTCAAGAGGGGATCTTTTTCATCTATAGGGGGTCCCCCAAATTTATCAAGTATAAAATTGTAATAGGCCAGGTTGGCCCTTCTGCTTTCAAACATAACCCCGTCACAGTCATAAATAACAAGCTTTACTTCTCTGTAAATCCTCAATTGGGCTTGCCTCCCGATCTATAATTATGGTTCTTCTCCCAGTACTTTTTCCAGACCTTTAATTCTTTCTAATTTTTAAGCATTTCGCTCGAATCCTTGAATCCTTGACCCCTTGAATCCTTTTCATCGAGCAACTTTTTGGGAGATGAATCATAATTGTTAAAGATTATGGTAAATTAGACAATTTGTCAAGCAGCTTATCGCTTCGAGATTATACCCTATTCACCAGGTTATATTTCTCGGAAAATAGTCTTAAGCTATTGAAGAAACTAGATTTTTCTTGACAAAGCGAGGAATAGACATCTAAAATGTTTTATTATCCTTACTATAAATACATTTGATCTCTGGCTGGTGACTGTGATTCAGACAGTAGACCATAGACATCAGACATTAGACTTAGGGGAAGGGAAGCAATTGGGATACTTAGACACCAATAGATATGAAGAATTATGGGCAAAAGCTCAAGAAGGTTTAAGAATACTCCAAGGGTTAATTTCCTATATAGAAAAGTCTGGTGTCTAAAGTCTGAAGTCCAGTGTCTGAATTGCAGTGGCTGGTGAAAGGATTCTTTATTGGTATGGTTGATATAATAGATGAAAAGTTTGATAGGCTGAAAGAGATACTCAGGGATATGGGCTCTGTATTAGTGGCTTTCTCCGGAGGGGTAGACAGCACCTTCTTATTAAAGGTTGCTCATGACGAATTGGGAGACAAAGTCTTAGCCCTAACCGGACTTTCTGCTACCTACCCAGAGCATGAATTCGAAGATGCCAAGAGACTGACCTCAGAAATAGGGGTCAGGCACTTGATTGTTCCAACCAACGAACTGGATATGCCGGATTTCTATAAAAATACCAGGAGGAGATGCTATTACTGCAAAAAAGAACTGTTTGGAATATGCAAAAAGAAAGCAAAGGATTTCCAATTAAACTGGGTAGTGGATGGAACAAATTATGCTGATCGGGAAGATTTCCGACCTGGTATGGAAGCGGCAAAAGAGATAGGAATCCGCAGCCCCCTTTTTGAAGCGATGTTTACAAAGGACGAGATTAGAATACTAAGCAGAAAACTACACCTTTCGATCTGGGATAAGCCCTCTTTTGCTTGTCTATCATCTCGTTTTCCCTATGGAACAAAGATTACATACGAACTGTTAAACAAGATTGGTGAGTGTGAAAGATTCTTGAGAGGCATGGGGTTTAAACAGTTTCGTGTAAGATACCACAAAGAGATTGCCAGGATTGAGGTCGATCTCCAGGAGATGCCTGGGTTCTATGACAAAAACACCATGCTCAAGATAGCAACTAAATTTAAAGACTTAGGATTCCAGTATACTACTTTAGATTTAGAAGGATACAGAACAGGTAAAATGAATGAGGTTTAAAAGAAAGACAGATAAGAAATACCTGATTATTCTACTATTATTAATCCTTGTTATGATATTCTTCACCATCTTTAGGCAGCAGGGAATTATCCATATTTACCGTTTAACAAAGGAGAAGGATCAGATAGATGCCTTTAATAAAAAGATCGAGAAAGACAACCGTAATTTAAAAACAAAGATTCATTCTCTGAAGAAAGACAGAAGTTACATAGAAGGGATAGCCCGACAGGGGCTGGGGTTAGCCAAAGAAGATGAGATTATTTACCAGTTTAAAAGTCCAAAGAATCTAAGGAATGAAAACCTTAACAACAAAAAAAGTCAAAAATGAAGCCGGAAATGAATCTTGACACTGCTGCTGGGTTATGATAGTTTTTTAAATAGTTGTAACTATTCAGGTGGATAGGCTGAAGTTTAGGCTGTAGGCAGTTAGCCTGTAGGCTGAAGTTTAGGCTGTAGGCAGTTAGCCTGTAGGCTGTAGTAGGCTAATAGTCTATAGCCTAACAGTCTTCAGTCTAACTACCTTCAGCCTACAGCCTAAACAACCTTTACCTTGAGAGTCTTTAAGTATGATTTTCTTTCCAAAGAAGAACCTTATTGGCATAGACATAGGTTCCAGTTCTGTTAAATTATTGGAACTTCAGGAAACTAAAAAGGGGTACCAGCTAAAGAATGTGGGGATTGGCTTCCTACCTCCTGGCACTATTGTCGATGGAGCCTTAAAGGACCAAGGCGCTGTTACTAATATCATCAAAAATTTAGTGTCGAATCTTGACATAAAAACCAAAAATGTAGCTACTTCAATATCCGGACACTCTGTAATCGTTAAAAATATATCTCTCCCCGTTATGGCTGAGAATGAGCTTGAGGAATCAATTAAATGGGAAGCAGAACAGTATATCCCCTTTGAGATTGATGATGTGAATATTGATTTTCATATATGGGGAGAAAACCCTGAAGACAAAAGTCAAATGAATGTACTCTTGGTAGCTGCTAAACAGGACATTATTAACGATTACACTAAGGTAATAAAAGAAGCCGGGTTGAATGCTGTTGTGATGGATGTTGATTCCTTTGCCTTAGAGAATATGTTTGAGATGAATTACCCATATAATGAAGATGAGGTAATAGCCCTTGTCGATATTGGCGCTAGTATTTTGAATATGAATATTCTTAAAAATGGTATCTCTGTTTTTACACGAGCTATATCTATTGGAGGCAATAAGATTACTGCGGAGATTCAAAAAAGAAAGGATATTAGCTACGAGGAAGCGGAGACTCTGAAGATAGGTGGACAGGTCAAGGAGATCGACTATAGTGAGATAGAAGATATTGTTAAGGAGGTATCCCTCTCATTGGCTACAGAGATTCAAAGATCTATGGACTTCTTCTGGGCAACCTTTACAGATGAACACATCAATAAAATATACCTGAGCGGAGGATGCTCAAAGAGCATTGAATTAAAAAGGCTTATAGAGGATAGGGTATCAGATATTCCTGTAGAGGTGCTAAACCCCTTTGCAGGTATTGATTGTGGTGAAAAGGCATTTGACCCGGAATACCTTGAATACATCGCTCCGCTGATGGCTGTGGGTGTAGGTTTGGCATTAAGACGGACTGGGGACAAATGATAAGGATAAATCTATTACCGGTAAGGGAAGATAGAAAGAAAGAAGGTGCAAGGCAATCAATATCTATAGGTATACTCTCTTTGGTACTGTTGGTACTTGTTCTTGGTTATATTCAGATTAATGCATCCGGGAAAATCAATACACTAAACTCTGAGATTAAAAGTACCGAAGATGAGATCACTCGCTTAAATAAAGTAGTGGGGGATGTCGAAGAATATAAAAAAAGAAAGAAAGAACTGCAGGAGAAGATTAAGGTCATTGACATGTTAAATCGTAAAAAGACCGGCCCGGTACACATGCTGGACGAACTCAGTAAAAACACCCCAGGCAAATTATGGATTACCTCATTGCAAGAAATCGATTTAAAATTAACCCTGAGTGGTATAGCACTGGATAATGAAACGATTGCCAGCTTTATGAGGAACATGGAAAGGTCAACCTATTTCTCAGATATTGAGCTTATTCAATCACAGCAAGAAATACAGGAAGGTTTGAGACTTAAAAGGTTCGATATCACATGCCGGGTATTACTGCCTGAAAATAAGTGAGTAATTGAAGTGGCTGAAGTACTGGATAAGATAGCAAAATTACCTACTCCAAAAAGGATAATGATACTTATAGGTATCTTGCTTTTGATATCCGGTGGTTACTACTACCTTTTTTATATGCCCAAGCAGACAGAGATAAGCCAGCTTCAATCTAAATTGGACCAATTGCAGTCAGATTTGATAAAAAAACAGACTATTGCTAGAAAACTGCCACAATTTAAGAAAGAAGTGGCAAAATTGAATGAGGATTTTACTATAGCATTAGTCCAGCTCCCCAACAAAAAAGAAGTCCCTGCTCTGCTATACAACATATCCAAGTTGGGAAGGGAGGCAGGGCTTGATTTTTTGCTCTTCAAGCCAATGCCAGAGGTTAAACGAGATTTTTATGCCGAAATCCCTGTTGACATTAAGGTGTTAGGGAAATTTCACGATATTGTTACCTTCTTCAACAGGGTGAGTAAGCTAACCCGTATAGTAAATATTACAAACCTAAACGTGAGTAGTATAAAGATTTCTGATACAGAGGATTCATTGACTGTCTCTTGTCTGGCAACAACCTTTAGATTTCTTGAGAAAGAAGAAAAAAGTGATACTAAGAATACCAAAGGGAAGTAGTCACTCTAAGACTCATATATTACTCCTTTCCGTTGCCCTGTTTTTTTCATTTATTTTAATAAACTCAGAGACTAAACCTGAATCAACTGATTCCCTTCCAAAAAATACTGGTGGAAATATAGCCATAAATGAACCTCAAAAAGCAACCTCTGAGAAAAAAGAGGGGATTAATAATAAAGGGGTCAAATACAGTTACAACCCTATGGGCAAAAGGGACCCTTTTAAACCGTTTATTTCCAAAGCTACAGTGGGTAAAGGCAAGATAAGAGGTGAACGGCTCGTCCCACTTCAGAGATATAACTTTAGCCAGTTAAAGCTCATCGGAATTATATGGAGGGATGATAAGAACATGGCTATGGTTGAGGACCCTGAAGGCAGAGGGTATGTACTGAGGAAAGGAACCCTTATAGGTGAAAATAATGGAAGGGTTACAAATATACTAAAGGACAGGGTAATAATAGAAGAAGTGTACCGTAATAATTCTGGTAAGATTAAAACCAGAACGGCTTCTCTTAAACTCCATAACGCTGAAGGAGGAGAAACACAATGAAGTATCCAGGGGATGTTGTTTGCAACAAGCGGACAAGAAGGCTCATGTTTTTCTTCCTGGCAGTATCCGCCTTATTGATTTTTGCATGCTCTCCCAGAGTCCTTCAGGTTAAATCAGAGCTTATCAAATCAGAAGAGAGTTTGGCATCTGAAATTCAAAGGTTAGAAATTTCAGAAGAGGCGGATACGACTAAACTTACTATCCAGGGACTTACTATCCAGGGATTTGGCACTATGTCATATACAGTTTCTAAGTTAGCCGATCCTCCTATGATAGTTGTTGATATACCTAACACTGATTTAAGGGAATTGACAGGAACTATAAAAATAGGTAATGGTACTATAAACAATATAAACATTACAAAGTTTGACAATAAAAACGGGACAGGTGGCAGGATAGAGATTGCTCTGAATAAAATGGTAGATTATGAAGTGGCTAAGGATGCTGATAGACTGGTTCTCTATATAAAGAAACCTATAGAGATAAAGAAACCTATTGAGCCAGAAGTAATCTCTGCTAATAAAACACAAGTTAAAGAAGAGGGAACAGTTGAAGGTATAGACTTCAGGCAGACAGCAGAAAAATCTCAGATTATAGTATCCACATCCCGTGAGGCTAAATATGATCTTTCCAGCGTGTCGAAGGATACATTGGTTCTGGAATTGGTTGAAATGGATATCCCGAAAAAACTCCAGGAAGGCATGAACATTAAAGAAATTAACAGCGCAGTAGAACTGATTAAACCTTATCAAACCATAATTTCAGGCAAAAAGGCTGTTCAGATTGATATAAAATTGAGAGCTATGGTGCCATATCATATTATTCAAGAGAAAAACAAAATATATCTCGACTTCAATCAGCCCCAGGAGGTACTACATAAAGAGATCGCTTCACCTCCGCCTCTATCTGCTGTACCAAGGACAAAGGTTGAAGCAACCAGGAGGGCAGGAGGAACCCAGAACTATGAAGAGGGGGTTCAGATAGAAAAAGCTGAAAAGATGAATTCTACTGTGGGGTTAGCCCCTGTGGAAGGAGGGCTAAGGGAAAAACATACTAGGGTCTCAATGGAATATCAGGGTGCAGATATAAAGAATGTTTTTCGTTTAATAGCCGAGGTTAGCAACCTGAATATAATTTTAGGAGACGATGTTAAAGGCAAAGTTACAATGAGGCTGGTTGATGTCCCGTGGGATCAAGCCCTGGATGTTATCCTGGCCACCAATAACCTGGGAAAGATCAGGGAAGGAAATATTATCAGGATTGTCCCTTCTGAAAAACTCATGAAGGAAGAACAGGATATATTAGCAAAAAAGAAAGGAACAGAAGAGGTTGAAGAATTAATTACAGAGATAATCCCTATAAACTATGCATCGGCTAAAGACATTTTGCCTCAAATAACTTTATCTAAAAGGGGGAAGGCCTTTGCTGATGAAAGGATAAATTCTATACGCATCACCGACACTAAAGGGGTTGTAAAGGAGGCAAAAAAGATAATAGGGGATTTGGATTTGGATACTCCACCTCGCCAGGTGCTGATCGAGGCAAGGATAGTACAGAGCAATCCTACATTTACGCAAGAACTAGGTATCCAATGGGGTGGGAGCTATAAAAGAGGTGTTTCATCGGGCGACTATACCATTTCAGGGACAGCAGGCAGCAATTATGCCATAAACCTCCCCTCCAGTTTTATCCATGGAGGGTTGGGCGCCGCCTTTGTAGGTTCTTCAGCAACACTGGATTTAAAGCTGACAGCCATGGAAAAGGACGAAAAGGTAAAGATTATATCAAGACCAAGGATCGTTACATTAGATAAGACAGAGGCAACGATAAAGCAAGGTGTGAAACTTCCTTATGTGACAACGGATAAGAATGGGAGCCAGAATACAACGTGGACAGAGGCCACCCTATCACTTAAGGTTACCCCCCATGTTAGGCCAGATGGAAGTAATATTAGATTGAAGATCGAAGCAACAAAAAATCAGAGGTCTGCTCAAACGGGTGGCGGCGGACAACCGGGCATAGATACCAGAAGTGCAGAAACCGAGGTCATAGTAAAAGACGGGGAGACTACGGTAATCGGAGGAATTTATGAAAGCACACAGACTGATGCAGTAAGTGGCGTCCCGTTCTTATCGAAGATTCCTATCATTGGGTGGCTGTTTAAGAGTAAATACAAAAAGGAAGAGATAGCTGAACTTCTGATATTTATCACCCCCACTATTGTCAAGCAAAAACCCGTCAACTAAAAAAATTCGTAGTATCAGTTGTCAGTGGTCAGTGGTCAGTTGTAAATTCCGAAAGAAGACAGGAGACAGAATCCAGAAGAACCCCCGATCTAGTAGAGCGTTTCGTAATTAAGATGTCATATCGACCCCTTCGCTACTTGTCATTTCGATCGTAGCGAGAAATCTGTCTGTTCGCTCAGGGCAGGCTCCGGGAAATATCTTCTAATAATGCATATTCATTAAGATTTCTCGCTTTGCTCGAAATGACAGTATTGCATATGTATTTATGGAACGATGTACTAGTTGGGGGTTGACTACTGAATTCTGACTCCAAATTTATTGACTTATCGATTCCTTTCAACGGACAGTGAACAACTATCAACGGACACTACCAAGAAATTAGGAATATTATTGGTGGACTTTATGATAAGGTATCTTACAGCAGGCGAATCACATGGAAGCTCTCTGACAGCCATCCTTGAAGGCATACCCGCCGGTTTGAGTGTTAGAGAAGATGATATAAATATTGATCTTGCCCGGAGGCAGATAGGTTACGGTCGGGGGCAGCGGATGGGGATAGAAAAGGACATAGTAAAGATAACCTCTGGAGTTCGATGGGGCAAAACTATAGGAGCTCCAATAACTTTGGCAATACAGAATAAAGAGTGGGAAAAATGGAAAGCAGAGATGTCTATATCCCCTCAATATGAAGGGAAAGGGATTCGACTTAACAGGCCTAGACCAGGTCATGCTGATCTTGCAGGTGCTATCAAATACAATCAAAGGGATATCAGAAATATTCTTGAACGGGCAAGTGCAAGGGAAACTGCTTGTCGAGTTGCTGTAGGGGCTGTAGCAAAATGTCTTCTTAAGGGATTTGGCATTAAGGTAATTAGCCATGTAATTGAAATAGGGGGGATAGGGATCAGTGTCCAAAATCTAACCCCTGAGGATGTATACAGAAGGGCTGAGGCTTCGGATCTGAGATGTATTGATGATAATGCCGAAAGAGAGATGAAAGCTAAAATAGATGAGGCAAAAGCCAGGGGAGATTCCCTTGGAGGGGTATTCGAGATAGTAGTCACAGGTGTACCTGTCGGGTTGGGAACTTATACACAGTGGGACAAAAAACTCGATGGAAGGATAGCACACGCCCTGATGAGTATACAGGCAATCAAAGGGGTAGAGGTTGGTTTAGGGTTTGAATCTGCCAGGAGATGGGGATCTCAGGTTCATGATGAGATATACTATAAATCACCAGCCAAAGATGACAAAGGGTTATCTGAAGTACCTTGTGACATAGAAGCTCAAGGGTCTAAACCAGAGGAGGGTTTTTACAGAAAGACAAATAATGCAGGCGGTATTGAAGGAGGAATCTCCAATGGGGAACATATAATTGCCAGGGCTGCCATGAAACCCATTCCCACTTTACCCAAACCTTTAAAATCGGTAGATATTGATACCAAAGAGAGCTTTAATGCCAGTGTGGAGAGGTCTGATACCTGCGCTGTTGCAGCCGCAGGAGTAATCGGTGAAGCAGTGGTAGCCATTGAAATTGCCAATACTTTCTTAGAAAAGTTTGGAGGGGATTCTGTTGAAGAGATAAGGAGAAATTATGAGGGGTATCTGAACTACGTTGACAATTTTTAACTGCCCAGGTGAATAGGCTGTAGGCTGTAGCCTAACAGCCTAACAGCCTACAGCCTAAACAACCTGAGTAGTGACGATAGTTTTTGGGTAAGGGGTTGAATAGTTGGAACTGAAACATGGAGAAAAAAAGTTCAACAAGAATATAGTACTGGTAGGATTTATGGGAACAGGAAAAACCGAGGTGGGAAGGATTCTGGCCAGGGATTTTTCCTTTGAGTTTATTGATACCGATGATGTAATAGAAAAAAGACTTGGCATTAAAGTGCCCGAGATATTCAAAAAATATGGGGAAAGTTACTTCAGAGACATAGAGAGGGAGGTAGTAAAGGATCTGTCAGAGTTGAAAGGGTTGGTTATAGCTACCGGTGGAGGGGTGGTAATTAATCCTGAGAATATCAATGACCTGAAAAAGAATGGTATAGTAATATGCCTAACAGCGACCCAGGAAGTGATCCTCTCCCGGGTAATGGGAAATGATGATCGTCCATTATTAACTGTCTCCGGTAAACTTACCAAAATCAAGGAACTGCTAAAATCAAGAGAAGCATTTTATGCTAAGGCTGATGTGACCATTGATACTACCGATAGAGATGTTTTAGAGGTTGTTAAAGAAGTCAAGGGGGTGTTGTAATACTTTAATATGATCAGAAAAGCAAGGGTGAGAGATGTCAAAGAAATTCAGGATTTAATAGGGATTTATGCTAAAAAGGGCGAGATGCTGCCTCGTTCTTTGAGTGAGCTTTATGATAATGTCAGAGACTTTAGTGTTTATGTGGACGAGAAGTCAGCCGATATCATTGGCACATGTGCCATGCATATCTGCTGGGAAGACCTGGCAGAAATTAGATCTCTCATCGTAAGTGAAGACTTCTGGGGCAAGGGTATTGGTGCCAAACTTGTAGAGACCTGCCTATCTGAATGTAAAACTTTAGGCATATATAAAGTCTTTGCTTTGACATACCAGACCGGGTTCTTCAAAAGACTAGGGTTCGAGATAACAGACAAATCTGCTCTCCCACACAAGATATGGGCGGATTGTTTAAAATGCGTTAAGTTCCCCGATTGTGATGAAACTGCTATGGTTTTAAATCTTTAAAACAATCTTAGGTTTGTTCTAGGTAAAAAACATATTCACTTTATTAACGAAATCTACTGCCTTTGGAAATATTTCATCTATATCTTCTTTTGCAGCTTCAGCCTGTTCCATATAATCACCCTTCTGTCTGAGTTCAAATGCACGATGTAATGTCTTAGACATGTCTTTGTCAAATATGCCAGTTTTAATAAATTCCCTGTCAAACAAAGAAATTGCACCGATATGTTTCGATGTACCTATCTGTTTTTCCTGTAGAAGGGCTAATACAGTATAGAACATGGCATAGTATAGACGATTCATTACTGCACGCGTGCTCATACCCTCTTTAAGAAGAACCTTTGCTTCTTCTATAGAATCGTCAGCTTGTTTAAGTCTATATTTTATCAAGGTGAGAAGTTCTTCATTCATACACTTACTCCTTCACGGTAAACATTTTTAATGAAAATAGACTCACGGATTGGGGTATTCTTTAAAGCATCGAGATTTATCACAATAGGTATTATAACAATATCTTCAGAGAATCCGACTTCCCATGCACATTCACTTATATATTTTTCTATCGAATGATCCAGATAATCTACGACAACAAGTACATCAAGGTCTGATTCCTCAGAAGCATCCCCTCTTGCCCTTGAACCAAATACCCTGACTTCGTGTACTCTTGCCTTTTGCGATACAAGGGATTTAAATTTTTGTACAACTTTAAGGTCTTTTTCTTTCATCGTATGTTTCCTCTTTATTTTTCACTCTCTTTGCCTGGTATTTGTTATTTTATCTCTTTAGCTCCAGTAGATTCTTCTGCCCCATCTCCTGTCCCGATTTCCAGCATTTCGATTTGAGGAAGGGATGCTCCGACAATATCCTGCATGTCATCATACTTAATGCGGCCGGTCACCAGTGCAAAAGGCTTCCACAAAACTTGGGAAAAGCGAAAAACGCTGTTAAATCTCGGCCTTTAATAAAAGCCCCGGCCTTTTGCATCTGGTACTGGCTTGTTAGCCCTTAAACTTCCGATTGACATACTCTTGCGTCTGGCTCGCGCTGAGCTCTGTTGTTGACGGCCCAGTACGAATGTAAAATCGCTCCGTCTCGCCGTCCTTTACAAAGACTGGCGAAGGCGCTCTTCTGCACTTCACAACCATCACCCGGCAATCGTCGTGATCATCAAAATGCGCATGGAGGCTGGTCATAGCCTGTATGCCCATGCGGCTTTTAACTATATTCACCAAGTGTAATCCCATTTTATCTTCATTGGGAAAACCATCTGTTTCGATACCGATCGGACTACCATCATCGGAAACACCGACAATCAATGTGCCACCGTTGGTATTGAGAAAACCTGCCAAGGTCTTGAGCACTGCAAGCTCCATACGAGGATCCTTGGTTCCAGTATGGAGGTTGGTTCGCATGGTGGATTTTAACTCCACAGCCTCGGATTCACCGTTTATCACTACCTGAGATAAATCAAAATCCCCAGCCCCTGCATCTTGTTCGATCTCGGAAGCGATTAAGGTTGCGTAGCCTTCAGCGATCACCTGGGCCATCAGTTCGCGTCTCTTTTCCAGAAATTCGCGGTATTTCAAGTGTTCCCAATTATCAGGTAAGGCATGGTGTCTATACATCCGGTCAAGCACACTTTGGTCAAAGCGTGCCTTCATTTCCGGCAAGTAATCAATGGGCGCTTGATCCGATATTCGGGTGTTGTCTCCCCACTCTACAAGTGCATAATTAGCGATCTGATTGGTATCCCGGGTTGCTGTAATTCCCAACTTGCTTAAATAACCCTTCGGATACAGATGGTGACGTTCCACCGCCGAACGATTTGCCTGCATAGCGGGATCGAGCAACTCTGAAACCCGGATTTTCGAAAACAGCGCCCGCGCATCCAATAAAACCAATGCTGCATGGTACGCAAACAGCGATGGACTACGGGGTGACGAGGTGGCCAAATCATTGGGCAGGGAAACACCCCAGAAATCATTAGTGAGTGTGATATCGCAGATTTTATTGAGCATTTGAACAAAGTCATCGGCCGTGTTGACGTCGCGCAACCGTGCCAGGTCAAACTCCATGGCGGATTCTGGCGAGCCGGTGAAACGGCCCGTAACACTCGACATAAAAAACCAGCGTGAAATTGACCTTCGAAGCTCGAATTCAGCCACCTTATATTCGGTACGGCCAATTAAATACAGGATGTAAGAGAATAGAAAATTATTCTGGGAACTGATCATCTTACCGCTTCTAAACCCTGCTTGTCTTATGCAGTTCATGAAATCATGCCAGTACTGGAGATTTAGGGTTCTTTCTTGAGCGTTTTTGAGAATTTCAAATTGCTCAACCCGGCGATTGTCACTGAAAGTTTCTGTTTCCAGATCTTTGCCGCGGAGGATTGAATAAACATATTTTAGACGAGCACGCTTGAAAGCCACACCAACATCCACACGCAATAGCTGATCAGGTGAAGGTTCGATAAAATAATTAAACGGTGAAGCCGTGCCTTTGGACGGTTTTTTGGCTAACCGGCAGAAGTGTTCTAACTCAGAGCGGCCTTCATCCCAAAAAACCGACATTAGGGTAAGTATGAAGTCGGCCTGGTTCAGTGGCGTCCCCTTGCTGTTTATTCGAACGAACACATCAGAAACATCCTCTTCCGAAATGTTTGAAGCAAGCTCAAGTGCTGTAAAAGGGAAAGTTAAAAGGCTTTGGAGTTTCAGAATTGAATCTTCAATTACTGATTCCTGATCTTCAGATATGTCTCTGCTTGTTTTTAGATTTGCTATATGCTCCCTAATTACTTTAGTTATTTTTATGTCACCGCTCCAGAGAATCGATATATCCGGGATATAAGCCTTATCGCGTCGGATGGCAGCGTCAGCCACCTCAAATCTCTCTTCAAGCGGATTGAAAGCGATGCAAATTTTTTCGTTGTCATAATTTTCTCGGACAACATTAACGCCTTTAATTACGGCATATAGTGAAGTCATTCTCTGCTGGCCGTCCACAATAACAAGTCGTGGAGGCTTCTGTTTTTGATCAGTTCCAATAGTGCGGTCGTCAGCCAATCCATTTTGCCAGAAAAGCAAGTAACCTACAGGGTATCTTTTATACATGGAATCAAAAAGATCGCGGACTTTTGCGTTTTTCCATACGAATGGACGCTGGATGTCTGGCAGCCCAATTTCACCTAAGCCAATAAATTTGACCAATCCACCCAGATCGTAGTCTACTTTTGTAAATACAGTTTCACTCATGATTTCTCCTGAGGGCTAACAGTTAGTATAGATGGAAAAATTTCTATGTATATTACCCCTATGTAAGGCAAAATTTTCCATCTAATTCTATATTAAACAATCAAATATGGAAGAATGAGCTTTATTTTTCCTATATTTCGATGATATAAGATGTTATTATGGAAATCAATAAAAAATTCAGGCACGATCCTCATGTAATTCTCACAGATATTCTTTTAAATCCTCTAAACTTACCACACCCTGTCTAATGATTTTGATAGGTGTGCAGGTGACATCTATGACAGTTGATCCCAGGAGACTTTTGGTTCTTCCACCATCAAGTATCAAATCAACCCTATTCCCCAGACTTTCATAGACTTCAAGGGCAGT
>JBAZOX010000044.1:0-13869 GCA_041648535.1 Desulfobacteria bacterium
ATGCTATAATTATTTGCAGGTTTGATGAAACTGATAAGGCCATTGATGTATTACAAAAGAATAACATAGCCACTTTAAAAGGAGAGAAATTGTATCAATTGTAAATCCTGTGAACTCGTAAAAAGCCTCGCTATGCCGACGCGTCGGCATTATAATGGAAAGTAACTTGGGCTTTCAGTAAATTTGCTCTTTTTTGGTAAATGTCACGTAATATAAGCTACTTACAACGCATTTGCAAATTTAAGTTACTTGGAAGTCAAAATTGGGATGGCAATTTATCTTTCAAATCTAATGCAGAAATCAGCGGCGGCTATTGGCCTTCCGCTGCATTTATTTGTTGGATGATTTTCCTGAGTTAAATCTGACGAGTTTCTCCCATAGGATTGATCCGTTCTGGTCACAGTATTCCGTTGCGAATTCCCGGGTAAATCTGTTGATTACTTTTGCATATTCTTCTGAAAATTCTTCATTTCTTTCCTTTGCTTTGTACCCTAACGGTTCGATAATTTCGGTATAAAGGTTTTCATCTCCTGATATAAACTCCCAAAATCTCTGGCCGCACAGCTTCAAATAATCGCTCTTATCGGGTTTGTTATCTTTGCCATAGCAACAGCCGTTTACAGCAACCACCTTCAGTGCAGATGTATTGGTACCAAGAATACGTTTGGCACGCTTAAAATCATCCTTCATACGGGCAATCTGGCGACTATTACCCCAGTTTGGCCCGGACTTAATTGAAACAATATATGTGATATTGTCGTTAGAAAATTCGAGATCAATGCCCTCCGAAGATGACTTCTTGCCGCTATATGCTTTACCGCAGATAAACACGGCCAATTCTTCAAGAAATCCACCGAAAATTCCTTCTTCTTGCGAGGAGAGATGTGCATCAAGGATGGTCTTTACTAAATCTTGGGCAGTATTTTGGTTCTTCGCTCGAAACAGATAAGGGTTTTTTCTGGTGAGAATTTTGTTCAGTTTGAGATCGGAAAGATTATCGAGTCTTCGTTTATGAAATTTCTGAATGCCTGGTTCTATAAACCCGATAATTTCAGCTCTTGCGATTTGCATCATATTGAGCTTCCTCTTCACAAAGCAACATTTGTTTTTCGGACACTTTCTCTTCCGCAATAGAAACGTATTCTTTCATGATGTCGATACCAACCGAATTTCTTCCAAGTTGTTGAGCGACTTCACAGGACGTGCCACAGCCAACAAAAGGGTCTAAAACCCAATCATCTTCTTTCGTGAAAAGCTTGATAAACCATTCTGGAAGTGAACGAGGGAATGTTGCGCTATGATTGCGGTTCCCCGTCTCTGTGGCAAGATGCAGCACATTTGACGGGAATGCTTTATCGCGTCCTACCCAATTTGCAATATTTTTCCCGAATCCGCTGCCGACCTGTGAATTGAACCGTATCACATCATTACGTCCGAGATGTTTCAGTCGGGTCTTTGCCCAGTCGCCCATCGGCACCATAACTGTTTCTTGATACATATGGAATTGTCGAGTTTTGTTGAATTGGAGACAACGCTCCCAGGCATCGCGAAAACGGTTAGGCCATTTTCCAGGGTGACAATTTTTCTTATGCCAGACAAATTCTTCAGTCCATAACCACCCCTGCTGTCTAAGCCCAAGTATTAGTTCAATGACGTATGTGTGCCGTTCGCCACTAACAACTTTTTCTTTGATATTGAGAATAAATGTTCCCGTGGGCTTAAGAACCCTTAGAAACTGCTCGCTACGTGGGAGAAACCACTCGACATATGCGTCAGGCGATATTCCGCCATACGATTTAGCTCTGCAATCTGCATAGGGTGGTGACGTCACAATAAGATCGAAGGAATTTTCAGGATACTCCTGTAAAACAGTCAAGCAATCACCATTTCTTATTATACATTCAAGGGTTCTCATATACCGTATTTTAGCATGGAAAGGTTTTGAATTCTATTCTAATGTTTCTTATTATTCTCATCCAACAAGTTATTCTATAGTTTCTTAATAACTCCGCACCTCAATGGATTCCTTCAAAACTCTGTGCATTAATAAGTTGTGTTATCTATCCAGTTCATGATCCCCTCCCCTCTCAGATACCCCTTAAATCATTATAAAATAGTATATAATCTCTTGACAGATTTTTTGCAACAATATATTTTTATGTAGAAATAGGGGGAATCCTGTATGCTGGTTATCACTTCCTCATTACAGGCACAATTTGAACAGCGTCAATAAGGAGGGGGCCTATGAAGAAAAAGATTGCCTTGTTTCTATTGGTGTTACTTACTTTAAATCTCTATTTTATAAACACCCTGGCACAGGCAGAGGAAGGAACAGATGTGGAGACCATAGAGGTTACGGTAAGCGGTGTGGGGGCAATTAGTGAAGTAGGGATTGCTGACGCAAGAAAGTCTGCCATTGATGATGCCCTGAAATTAGCGGTAGAACAGGCCAGAGGGGTAATGATTTCCTCAAATACTGAGGTAAATAATTTTGTCCTTGTAAAGGAAAAAGTACTGTCAAAATGCAGGGGTTATGTTAAAAGCTATAGGATAGTTGATGAAAAGAAGCTGGATAAAGATAAGGCTTATAGGGTTTCTATAGTGGCCAATGTAACTTTAAGGGATCCAAAGACTAAGCCTCAGATAACCTTTGATGAAAAAACAGCGAAGCTCAAAATGCCGGCAATATTTGACGAGATCCGTGCCCTGAGTGAGAAAACAAACCGGCTGGCAGAGTTGATTGATTCAAAGGATACGCAGAATCTCAGAGAAAGTGGGTTTGAGGGGCTACTCCCAAGATACAAGACCTTGATTCAAGTATTGAGCACTGTCCAGTTACCAGAGGAGAGAATGAAGCGATTTTTAATATTCAAAAAAGGTGTTCTCCTAAAGGCAAGTGCGACATTAACCTTTAAGGAGTTTCTTAAGACACGTGACTCAAAGGTTTTTCAAAATGCTGTTAGGTTAAACAGAAAGGGTAACATAATTCTGTCTATAATTATGAAAGGTTCTGGCTAAGAAGGTCAGGATATAAGAAGACAACCTCCAAAAGATAAGACTTAAAGGGATGAGATTTTAACTTTGGGAAAAGTACTCCACTATAGTTTTCCCATCTCTTTTAGTGCCTTTCTGAGTTTCTCTCTATTCTCTGGTCGTAACTCTACTAAAGGCAACCTCAGCTTTCCGGATGGCAGTCCCATCATGCTCAATGCCTCTTTTACCGGTGCCGGGTTCGATTCTATAAATAGGGCATTAACTAAAGGGAGTGTCCGGTAGTGTATCTCTCTTGCCTTTTCATATTCCCCTGCTTTGATCAATTTACACATCTCGGTATACTCCTTCCCGATAATGTTCCCCACCGCACATATTACACCATCTCCCCCCAAGCACATCATGGGGTATGTAAGGGCATCTTCACCTGAGAGGACAAAGAACTTTTTAGGGCTGTTCTTGGTGGCTCTTATTATCTCCATGGTCTGCATTAGATTCCCATTTGCATCCTTAAGCCCTATTATATTATCAATCTTTGAAAGTTCAATTATAGTTTGAGGCTCTATATTTCTGCCGGTTCTAGTGGGCACATTGTATATAAAATGAGGGATTTTTGTATTTTTAGCGATAGCCTCAAAGTGACGCATAAGCCCATCCTGGGTTGGCCTGTTATAGTAAGGGCCCACCTGAAGGCTGGCATCAGCACCCACATCCTCAGCGTGTTTTGTCATATTAATAGCCTCCTGGGTGCTATTAGACCCGGTTCCTGCAATTACGGGTACCCTGCCGTTAACCTCTTTTACAACTATCTCAATTATCTGATTGTGTTCTTTATGGGACAGGGTAGGTGATTCTCCTGTAGTTCCGCAGGGGACTATACCGTCCACCCTCTCCTCTTCAATAAGATAATTTACCAGCTTTATTAACCCTCCCTCATCTATTGAACAGTCATCCTTAAAGGGAGTAATTATGGGGATATGACAGCCAGTAAAGTCTTTTTGGTGCATGGTTGTTACCTCCTCTTTATTTATAAAAGCTCTTTAAATTTTTCCTCGGCCTCTGAGGGACGCACATAGAAAGGCGTAAATGTATTTAAATCCAAAGTGTTATTCTTTTTAAATTGATCCAAACTCAATTTTGCAATATTTGCCGCACGGGGAAGTCTCAAATTTAGTGGAGCAAAGAATGCCATATCTCGAAGTACCTCTTTTATGAGTGTATGATAGACCTTTATAGCATCACCTAGAAAAACAACCTTTTCTTGAATCTTTTTTAGTAGCTCTCTTGGGTCTATTACCAGATCAGGTGTGAGTTTTCTCAGCCTGTTTGTTGCGTCTCTATTATACAATGCCGTATAGACTTGTTTTTTTCTGGCATCTAATATTGGACAGGTAAGGTAGTCTGTAAAGGAAATATTTTCGGCTAAAGCATCCAGGGTTGAAATGCCAACAACAGGTTTGTTAGTTGCATAGGCAAGTCCCTTAATTGTACTTACGCCTATTCGGAGTCCTGTAAATGAGCCAGGGCCTATAGAGACAGCAAATCCATCGACTTTATCTATGGAAATCTTTGAATCTCGTGTTACACAATCGATGGCCAAAAGCAGCCTTTCAGAATGGGTGATGTCGATATTCAGCAGATACTCCGATACAAGTTCATCGCCATCTACTAGGGCTACACTTCCAGCCATGGTTGAAGTTTCTATTGCCAATACCTTCAAATGGGTTACCTATTCCCAAGTTAGTTGTTCGCAACAAACTTAAGAAGTCAGAAGTCAGAGGTTAATAGTCAGAATGGAAATTTTTCTTCTGGCTTCTGACTCCTGACCCCTGACCCCTGACTCCTGACCCCTCGATTTTATTTAGCAAATATCCGGCTCAAGTCATTGTAAAATACAAAGACTATCAACAGGATTATGATAACCAGGCCGACTTGCTGGGCAACCTCCCTCTTCTTGATGCTGAGTGGTTTTCCCATGATAGCCTCAAGGAGGAAGAAGAAGAGATGTCCACCATCAAGGATAGGTATAGGAAAGAGGTTTACTATGCCCAGATTGATACTTATTATTGCCATAAAGAAAAGAAAATTTGAAATTCCTGCCTGGGCCTGTTTCCCAGCCATCTGGATTATTAGGATAGGTCCACCCAGGGTATTTGCAGGCACCGTTCTTTCAATGAGCTTTATGATGGTTATTCCCATCAACTTAATAAGCCACCATGTCTGTTGAGATCCCTTTACAATAGCCATAAAAGGATTATATCTCTCGGTAATAAATTTATCTGATACGGTTATACCTATCCTGTAAATCTTTACATCTTCCCCAAAGATATTTTTGTCAGTAAAGAGCTTTGGCATGAGTTTGGTCTCATAGTAACTGCCATCTTTTTTTAACTTAATGGCCAGTTTCTCTCCGTTACTATGCTGGATAATCTTTGTTAAGTCTTCCCAACGTGAGACTTCCTTTCCATTTATGGCAACAATTTGGTCGCCTTTTTTAATTCCGGCCTCATAAGCAGGAGACCTATCTACAACATCGCCTACCTGGGTTGTCAGGACTGGAACTCCCAGCATGTAAATTACGGAAAGGACAAATACAGCAAATATTATGTTAAATAAAGGGCCGGCAAACACAATCCCTGCCCTTTTTAGTACGGATTTGTTGGAGAAAGATTTGTGTAGGTCATCTTCTGATACTTTTTCTTCCTCCCCAGGCTCCTCTCCAATCATCTTTACGTATCCCCCCAGGGGGATAGCAGAAAGAAGGTATTCGGTTTCTCCAATTTTCTTACTCAGTATTTTGGGGCCAAAACCAAGGGAGAACTTGAGCACCCCAACACCGCTTATCTTTGCAACGATAAAATGTCCCAATTCATGGACAAAGATTAGTATTCCCAGTAGAACTATCGCAGAAATTGCAGTTAGCATTCAACACTCCTTATAATTTAGCTAGATAAGCACCTTTGCCTTCATCCGAGCCCAACTATCGGCTTCCAATGCGTCTTGTATTGTGTTTATTTCTTTTACCTTATAAGAATTCATGGTCTGTTTTATAATATGGGGTATCCCGGTGAAACCTATTTTATTGTTTAAAAAAGCCTCCACTGCTATCTCATTAGCAGCATTCAAAACAGCAGGCATTGTCCCCCCCTCCTCAACTGCCCTGTATGCCAATCTGAGAGCAGGAAATCTTTTCTCATCCGGTAATTCAAAGGTGAGTTTGTCAATCTCAAAAAGGTTTAAGGAAGGAAGTTCCGTTGGAAGACGTTCAGGATATGCAAGGGCATAAGATATTGGTCCCCGCATATCTGGCAATCCCATTTGGGCAACAACCGAGCCATCAATATATTCTACCATTGAGTGAACTATACTCTGGGGGTGAATATGGACGTCGATCTTTTCATGAGGAATATCGAATAACCATCTGGCTTCAATTACCTCCAATCCTTTGTTCATTAGAGATGCTGAATCGATGGTGATCTTCTTTCCCATCTCCCAAATAGGGTGATTTAGGGCTTCCTGAATTGTGACATTTGCGAGTTCTTCCTGGGAACAGTTTAGAAACGGCCCCCCGGAAGCCGTCAAAATTATCCTTTTTACGTCCTTCTTTTGATGCCCCAGCAGGGATTGGAAAACAGCACTATGCTCGCTGTCAATGGGGAAGATAGTAACGCCGTTCTCTTTCGCCTCTTTCATTACTATCTTTCCTGCCATAACCAGGGTTTCCTTGTTAGCCAGGGCTATATTTTTACGAGCCTTAATAGCAGAAACTGAGGGAATTAACCCTGCTGCCCCAACAATGGCAGAGACGACCATATCAACCTCTGATAAAGTAGCCACCCTATTGGTTCCTTCAATACCATAGAGGATTTCTATGTCTAGCGGGCCTAATTCTTCTTTCAGCCTCTTGGCAAGAGATTTATTCAATACGGATACCACTTTGGGGTTAAATTTGTTAATCTGCTCTTTTAGTAAATGGATATTAGAGCCAGCCGAAAGGGCTACTATTTCGTATTTATCCGTGAACCTTTCGATTATATCTAACGTGTTGACACCGATTGAGCCTGTGGAACCCAAAATAGCCAGTTTCTTCACCTAGTACTCCAGATCGTCTCTTTTTAAAGAATGTAACAGTTCACAGGGGTCAGGGATCAGTGTCGCCAGGCTGCTTATTTAAAGTCTTTTCCTGACCCCTGCCAACTGATCCCTGTAAACTGTTATTAAAGAACTATAATTGCATAATAGTAAAGAAAGGGGGCCGAAAAGAGGATGCTGTCAATCCGATCTAATACGCCCCCATGTCCAGGCAGCAAACTGCCAGAGTCTTTTACCCCAGCGCTTCTCTTTATCATTGATTCACATAGATCCCCCACCTGTCCCATTATCCCCAGGCCTACAGCCAAAATTAGGCAGTGATAAATCTCCAGTTGACCTAGAAAGCATTCTCTGAAGATTAAAGCCCCGCATATATTTCCTGCAAATCCCCACAGTGATCCCTCTATAGTTTTGCCCGGACTAATACTTGGATACAGCTTATGTCTTCCAAAGTAAGTGCCCCCATAATAAGAGGCGGTATCCCCCATAAAGGTTACTGCCAGGGTGAAGAAAACCCACTGTTTACCAAGGGGCAATTCCCTGATTAAGGTAAGATGAGGGAAAAGGAGGCTTATGTAAAAGATTCCAATTAGAAGTTTCCCAAGGCTGGGGACTACCAAGCTTAAATCTTCAACATTTATCAGAAAGAAGATGAGCAAAAAAACAATAATAAAAGCGGAAAAACCCAATATAAAATGGTCATCTCCCCTATAAATACCATATGCTAAAAGCGATCCCAAAAGGATCCCTAATATCTTTTCTTTCCTGTGAGTTCTGGGCAAAACCAGAGTATAAAACTCATGAGTCGCCAGTATTATTGTAACTAAAAGGAGTCCAAAAAAGACCTGTTCTGAACCGTAACCTACCACAAAAAGAACGAGTGGTGTAAGGAATAATGCCGTTAGCCATCTCTTTAATTCCATCACACCCCTTTCTTCTTCCTCCCCTTTATCTGAGTACTCGTTAGGCCAAACCTTCTTTCTCTAGACTGAAAGTCCAGTATGGCTTCAATTAAATCCTCTTTTTTAAAATCGGGCCATAGGGTGTCGGTAATGTATATTTCCGTATAAGCCATTTGCCAGAGCAGGAAGTTGCTAATTCGATGTTCACCACTGGTCCTAATCAGGAGATCTGGATCTGGGATTCCAGCAGTAAATAGATAGTTAGAAAAGAGTCCCTCTGTAATATTCTCAGGTTTTATTTTTTTAGCCTCACAATCACTGATGATCTTTCGAACCGCATGGATAATATCGTCTCTGCCTCCATAACTTAATGCCAGATTTAGGATCATCCCTTTGCATGCTTTGGTTTTTTCAATGGTATCTGTTAAAACCTTATATACTTTACTGGGCAGATTTTCGAGGTCGCCAATTGCGCTAAGTCGTATATTGTTCTCCAGCATCTCGTCCAGTTCCTCAAAAAGATATCTTTTAAGAAGATGCATCAATGCAGTTACTTCACCCTTTGGACGATTCCAATTCTCCATAGAAAAGGCATAAAGTGTCAGCACCTCAATACCCAGTTCTCTACAGGTCTTTACTGCTTCTCTTACCGCTTTTGCTCCATTTTGATGTCCAGATACTCTATTGAGAATCCTTTTCTTAGCCCAACGGCCATTGCCATCCATAATAATTGCAATATGTCTGGGAAGTTTATCTTTATCCAGCCTCTCCATAATTATTTACCAAGCTAACGTCTTGAGTCGTAAACAAAAATAATAAAACCCATTTACGACTTAGGATTCACGATTTCCGGTTTTTGACGATATTCCTTCCAAAGGAAATTTTTCATTTTTCAGAATGAACTAACTAGCATAAGTAATATGATTTTTCAAGTAAAGATTATAGGCAAGGTTAAATGTTTCTTTCGGATAGATTAAAAGGATACTTTAAGAGTGAGACGGGATGAGCCCGAAAAGTGCCGGGGAAAATCTAGAAACTTTTAATATTTATTCCTGAATTATTGCTTCTGTTGGACATACGTCTACACAAGTACCACACTCTGTGCATTCATCCTGGTTAATTATATATATGTCATCATCTTCTTCAATGGCTTGAGAAGGGCACTCTTCCGTACAGGTTCCGCACGATACACAGTCATCAGTAATTTTATAGGGCACAGATTTTACCTCCGTAAACCAGTTAGAACTAGATTTCCAGCACCTCTTTCTCCTTAGCCGCTAGAGTCTCGTCAGATTTTTTCACATATTTGTCTGTGATTTTCTGAACTTCATCTTGGAGTTTAAACAACTCATCTTCAGAGATCTCTTTCTCTTTCTTCATATCTTTGAGCATATTATTGGTATCCCTTCGGGTATTCCTGAGGAACACTTTACACTCTTCGGTCATCCTTCTAACCACCTTAATCAGTTCCTGCCTTCGCTCTTCTGTTAAATTGGGTATTGAGATGCGGATGAGCTTTCCATCATTAATTGGGGTGAGGCCCAATCCGGATTTTTGTATAGCCTTTTCGATTTCTCCTATAACCTTGGTATCCCATGGTTGAACTGTAATTAATCTGGATTCCGGAACAGAAAGAGTCGCAAGCTGATTGAGGGGTGTAACTTCTCCATAGTATTGGACTTTAATCCCATCGAGCAAAGACAATGATGCCCTTCCTGTTCTTACCTTGCTAAATTCTTTCCTAAGGCCTTCAATTGCCTCTTCCATACTATTTTCAAGTTCTTTAATAACCTCTTCTTTCATATCTCACCCGTAATCCTGGTTCCTATTCTTTCGCCTAAAACGGCTTTTTTAATATTGCCTGGAACTGTTAGGTTGAAAATTATTATCGGCAAGTTGTTGTCCCTGCATAAAGATACAGCTGTAGAGTCTATTACCTTGAGGTTTTTGTTCAATACTTCAGTATAGCTTAATTCCTCAAATTTTTTGGCATCTTTATCTATTATGGGATCGCTGGTGTAGACACCATCAACCTTTGTTGCCTTCAGCATTATATCGGCGTTGATTTCTTTTCCCCTGAGTGCAGCTGCAGTATCGGTAGTAAAATAGGGATTGCCTGTTCCTGCAGCAAATATCACAGCCCTTTTCTTCTCCAAGTGTCGTATGGCCTGTCTAGACATATAGGGTTCTGCTATTTGCCGCATCTCTATGGCAGATAAAACCCTGGTGGGTACTCCAAGTTTTTCCAACCCATCCTGCAGAGCCAGGCTATTAATCACCGTGGCCAACATTCCTATATAGTCGGCTGAAGAGCGGTCCATCCCTTGGGCAGTGGCCTTTATTCCACGGAAAATATTACCGCCACCTATAACAATTGCTATCTCTATGCCTAGTTCAAGGACATCCTTAATCTCGGATGAAATGCTGTTTATAACAGTAGGGCTGATTCCATATTCCTCATCGCCCATCAGGGCCTCTCCACTCAGTTTAAGGAGGACCCTTCTGAAATTAGGCCTTTTCATTATCCAGATTTTCGCTCAATTGGTAACGGTAAAAACGCCTGATAGATATATTCTCCCCCATCTTGGCTATTAAGGTATCGACTAATTCTTTAACAGAGAGTTCCGGCTCTTTAACATAGGGCTGTTCCAGTAAGCAGACATCACAAAAGTACTTTTCTATTTTTCCATCGACGATTCTATCAATTATCTTTTCAGGTTTCCCAGAGTTTAATGCCTGACTCTTATATATCTCCCTTTCTTTTTCTATAACCTCTTCTGGAATAAATTCTCTTTTCAAATAAAGGGGATTTGAGGCAGCTATGTGCATAGCTATATTTTTTACAAATTCCACAAAATCCGCTGCCTTAGCTACAAAATCAGTTTCACAATTAACCTCTACAAGTACCCCCAGCTTACCCCCGGGATGGATATATGCCTCTATAATTCCTTCTTTAGAAATCCTACCTGTCTTCTTAGCTGCTGCCGCCAGCCCTTTTTTTCTCAAGTAATCTATGGCCTTATCAATGTCACCTCTGGTTTCCTCCAGAGCCTTTTTGCAATCCATAATCCCAGCACTGGTTTTCTCACGCAGACTCTTAACAACAGATGATTTAATCTCCATAACCCTTTTTAATTACCTCGTTTGCTATATTTTCTATTACTTATCAAGCTAACAACCCCAGTTGTATTATACCTCCACTCGATTTTGAACCACTTCTTCCTCACTATCTTTAATTTCAAGGGACATCTCTTCTTCTCTAGCTTCGGCTTCTATCTTTTCCTCAAGTTTCTTTCGTCCTTCCAGGCAAGCATCTGCAGTCTTTGAAGCAAATAACCGTATAGCTCTAATAGCATCGTCATTTCCTGGGACGACATAAGTTATATCATCAGGATCACAGTTTGTATCTACTAAGGCAATACTGGGGATACCAAGTTTCTTTGCTTCAGAAACAGATATCCTCTCCTTTCTGGGATCGATAATCAAAATGGCACCCGGAAGTTTGCCCATATCTTTGATCCCGCCGAGATTCTTCTCTAATTTTTCTCTCTCCTTCTCGATCCTTAGCACCTCTTTCTTTGTAAGACTAGCAATAGTGCCATCGGTTTTCATAGCCTCAATCTTTTTTAATCTATCTATGCTCTGCTTGATAGTTTGAAAATTCGTTAATGTTCCTCCAAGCCATCTGTTGGTAATATAAAACATATTACATCTCTTGGCTTCTTCCTCAACGGCATCCTGAGCCTGTTTTTTTGTTCCTACAAATAGAACTGTTTCTCCTTTGGCTACTGTTTCAACGACGAAATTATAAGCCTCTCTGAATAATTGAACAGTCTTTTGCAGGTTGATTATGTAAATTCCATTTCTTGCCCCAAAAATATACTCTTTCATTTTTGGGTTCCATCGCTTTGTCTGATGTCCAAAATGAACACCAGCCTCCAGCAATTGTTTCATTGTAATATTCAGCATCCATTAACCTCCTCGGTTGGTCCCCACATTCCTTCTACCTCCCTATTGCTGGATATGTTTTATGGGTTAAACCCTATTAATCAGCCTCTGCAATTCAGACACTAGACCATAGACACCAGCTTTTCTGTAACCGTTAACGGTTCTCAGTTTACAGTTCACGGTTTAATTACAACAGCAGGCTTAAGCCCGCTGTTTATATAAAGCTTGAAGCATTTTTGCCAACTGTTAACTGCAAACCATAAACTGTGAACGGATACCCTTTATCTTTGTGTAATCTCTGGCCACTTTCTCCCCGTCAGTCTAATGTCTATGGTCTACTGTCTGAATCACAGAACTAGCCTTACGTCGTACCGCAATTCTGCAGGATACAAAATTTATTTAGATAGCACATCGTGTTTTATATTGCAAGGAAAAATTTTTCTCACTTTTTATTTTAGGTTCTATAGTTAGCATTTATAGTTACATATTCCGGGGACAGGTCAGCGGTAAAGACCCTGGCATTACTTGAGCCGCTGTTTAAGTCTATTACAACCTTAAATTCTTCCCTCTGAAGTACTTTGGATGCCCTTTCTTCCTGTTGAATCCCTGTGCCAACTCCGTTTTTAACCACCATTATATCTTCAAAAGATATGTTAATCTTCTCTGGATCAATATCGACGTCTGATGCTCCAATAGCCGAAATGATCCTTCCCCAATTGCAATCTTCTCCGAAAAAAGCTGTCTTTACCAGATTTGAATTTGCAACACTGAAGGCTACTTTAGCCGCATCATGGTACTCTTTTGAATTTACAACACTGATCTCGACAAATTTTGTAGCTCCTTCCCCATCTTTAACGATCATACTGGACAACTTTACCAGGACATCCACCAGTAGGTTTCTAAAAAGCTCAAGATCCTGAGAATGTCCGGTTATAGTTGGATTTTTAGCCTTTCCGTTGGCTAGAACCATGGCCATATCATTAGTACTGGTCTGACCGTCTATACTTATACTGTTAAAAGAACATCTGATGCCCTCTTTAAAGACCTTTTCCAAGGTTTCAGCTTCAATAGCTGCATCTGTTAGGATGAACGAAAGCATAGTAGCCATATTGGGCATTATCATCCCTGCGCCTTTTGCTACGCCACATATAGTAATCTCTTTAGCACCGATTGTTTCTTTTTTCCACACTACCTTGGGATGTGTATCAGTGGTCAATATTGCTTCTGCTGCGGAAAGGATTCCATCAGGGGTTAGTCCCTCTACAAGTTGAGGAATATTTTTGGAGATTATTTCTATGGGAAGCTTTTTCCCAATCACCCCTGTTGAAGCAACCAAAACCAGGGCTTCGTCTATATTCAGCTTCTGTGCCGCGAGTCTAGACATTAATTGGGCATCCTCTAAACCTGCCTCTCCAGTACATGCGTTAGCATTACCGCTGTTTACAACAATCGCCTGACATAAATGCTTTTTTGCCTTTTCTATACTTACCAAAATCGGTGCAGCCTTAACCCTATTTTGAGTAAAAACCGCTGCTGTGGCAGCCGGTGTCTCTGAATAGATTAGGGCTAGGTCTTTCACTTTATTCCGCTTGATTCCTGCTGAAATGCCACTGGCTAAAAACCCGGGCACAACAAATCTCATATGATTATCCCCTTTTTTGCATTAAGTCCTTACATACCTAGTTTTAGCTTAGGCACTTTCCACTTGACCCCTTTGAAGACAGCACTTTTTGTATTTTTTTCCACTACCACAAGGGCACGGCTCATTTCTGCCTGTCTTGTTGTCCCCCCTTTTAACGGGTTGCTGTTTCTCAGTTTGCGATTCCTCTTCCCCCCTGGAGAGAAAAAATCGTTGCTGTCTAGTCGGAACCAGTGATGAAAAATCTTCCTCCTTGGCTAGTTGAACCTTGTATAGTTTCTCTAAAGCGTCTTCTTT
>JBAZOX010000045.1:0-13844 GCA_041648535.1 Desulfobacteria bacterium
GTCAAAGAGCGTTTTTCGAAAGCTTGGGACCAACTGAGAAAAATTTTCACCCTATTTGACCGTCGTTATAGGCATCCGCTCATAATGGCTGCATAAGGGATGCCTGACTTTTTACGAGTCCATCAACTCTTTTAGGGGGCAACAAATAAGGTGCTGTTACCTTTTCAATATTTTTTGCGGATAGGCTCTCCGGCTTTGTTTTATGGATATCCTTTTTATAAAATGTTGAATCCTGAATTCGGACTGCGGCAAACCGCTCATAATTAATAAGTGACGTCTCTACAGGGCTCACGATCAGGCAGCCGCCGTCAACAAGGGACCGGTAAAAACGTTCAGCCGCCCGTTTGATATGCTCTGGTGCAAAATACATAAGAACGTTGCGGCAGAATATAATATCCATGGCATTGGTATTATTCTGAAGTGCGGGATAAACATCCTGAGAGAGATTAAGATAAGAGAAAGTGACCATCTTCCTGATGCGGGACAGGAGCAAATAACGATTGCCATTCAGAGTTTCGAAATATTTGTCTTTAAAAAATGGTGGCGTATCCCGGAACGACCAATCTGAATAAATCCCTTCATCTGCTTTCCGGAGAGCTATGGTGTTGATGTCCGTAGCGAGAATGGTAATGTTCCAGTCCTTCAGGTCGGGAATCAGTTTACCGAGAAGGATGGCGATGGAGTAAGGTTCCTCCCCTGTAGAACACCCGGCACTCCATAATCTGAGACGTTTCCCCGTTTTTCGACGGGCGTCTATCAGTCTATGCAGAATGGACTGTTCCAGGATTTCAAAAGCCCTCTTCTCCCTGAAGAAATAAGTTTCGCCCACGGTGAGATGACTCGCTAGGATTTCAATCTGTTTTTGTGTCGGCAATGAAGAGAGAAGCCACTCAATAAATTCGCCGACATTTTCAAAGCCGAAATCCATCATGGCGGCTGCCATTTTCTGGTGGAGTTCATTCCTGTTCCTGTTTGAAAAGTGCAAACCGATTTTAGCTGTCAGATATTCGATCAATCCGGGAAGAAGCGCATTAGGAATGCTCTGATAATCAGTCTTTCCGTTCATTCCGGTTTAACTCCTCCATCGCTTCATGAAGAGCTTTCTCCTCCTGAAGGGAAAGAAACTGTTCAAGATCATGAATGAGAATCATGTCTTCTTCCGTCTTTACAACACCTTCAACATACTCCAGCCCGGGAAGGATCTTTTCACCCGCGATAATCTTCTCCTCTGAAATTTCAATGACATCGCTCACGGAATCCACAAGAAGTGCAACGGTGCGCTTCGATGTGTATCCGACAATCAGTTGGTGATCCAGTTGTATTTCCCTTTGAGGTAACCGGAAACGTTTGCGGATATCAAATACGGGAATAATCAGGCCGTGCATGTTTATAACTCCGAGAACGATTTCCGGCGCCTTCGGCAGAGCGGTCACTTCGACCACCCGGATGATCCTCTGAACGGCGGACACGTACAGGGCGAATTTCCGGTCGTCCAGACTGAATGTAACCAGTTTGCGCAGTCTCTTCATGGGCTTTTCTCCAGCAATTAACCTCGCATCCGCCGATGAGGTCCTCTTTAAGATTTATCCCCCAGCAATTGTTTGAACGTATCGTAGATCTTCTCGATTTCCGTCACCTTGTCGAAGAAGTAATCGGCGCCCAGGGCCTGACACTTTTCCCGATACTGGGGATAGGGATAGTTTGTGAGCATGATGACGATGGGCGGCGGAATTTCTTTTTTAATCCGTTTTAAAACATCCATTCCATTGCCGCCGCCATTCAGACGGATGTCCAGGATCACCACATCGGGTTTCAGTTTCACGATGGATTGGATCGCATCGTGCGCATTCAGGGCCTGCCCGGCGATTTCGATGCCGTAGATACCGGAGATCATGGCCGCCAGTTTTTCGAGCACAATAACTGAATCATCAACGAGAAATACCTTCATGCCAACCTCTTTTTCTAAAACAGGTGATGACTGTTTTACAAACGATCTGTTAACGGAGGGATTCCATGATGCAAGTCTCCTACTATCTTATGTTATCGCATCTGGAAACGGTTTGTCTGTAGGGGAATGCTGATTTATTTGTAGGGATATCCTTACAAAAAAGGGGTTGACAAAAAGCGATTAGTCGCTTAATATACTAATGAATAAATAGATGAAGGGGGGTGTTAATATGCCTACGGCAACGGTGCGGATACCAGAGGATAAGAGAGATATTCTCAAGATTATTGCGGGTATCGAGAAAAGGGACATAGGGAAAATACTCACAGACCTCATTGACGAGTATATTGAGAGTCACAGAGAAACCCTTGATTTGCTCTCTAAACCCGAATGGGTCGAAATTATCGGGCAAGGCAAAGATGAAGTATCAAAAGGCATCAAAGGGAAAGGACTTCATGAGCTGGAGAATTGAAGTTAAGCCCACCGCCGAGAAACAGTACTTAAAACTCGATAAAACGGTAAAACAGAGGATTCGGAATGCCTTGCTGGAGCTGGAACAGGCGGAAAATCCTCTGTTGCACCATGCCGTGAGACATTTGACGGGCAAATTGAAGGGGGATTATCGCTTACGAGTCGGAGACTGGAGAGTACTTTTTACCCCGGATAGAGCTGAAAAGGTAATTTACGTGTATGCTATTTTGCCTCGGGGCGATGCCTATTGACGTTTTTCAGAAGAGATGATATTCCAAGGCATAGCGGGTCAGATCCGCGTTGGTCTTCATGTTCATTTTCTCCAGAATGCGGGCCCGGTAACTGCTCACGGTCTTGCCGCTGATGCATAACGCCTCGCCGATTTCCTTGAGCGACTTCCCGGAGGCGATCAGGCATAGTATCTGGAATTCGCGGTCGGAGAGCTTCTCGTGGAGTGATGTTTCCGGGGACACAAACTCCGACGCCAGCCTTTCCGCGAGAGAGGGGCTGATGTATTTGCCGCCGGAGGTGATCTTCCGGATCGCCTTGATCAGCTCCTCCGGGATGCTGTTCTTCATCAGGTAGCCTGAAGCGCCGGCTTTGAGAACCCGCAGCGCGTACTGTTCTTCTTCATGGATGCTCATGATCAGAACGGGCAGGGTCGGACGTTCAGATTTAAGCCGGCTGAGAACGTCGAGACCGCTGGCATCCGGCAGAGTGATATCCAGGACAACCGCATCGCAGGGGGTCTGGCGGATGACGAGGATCGCCTCCCGGGCGTTTTCCGCCTCGCCTACCACCTGCATGTCCTGTTCTGCTGCGATGATCTGCTTCAAACCGCGCCGCACGACAGGATGATCGTCAACGGTAATCACTCTAATCATCCGGCGGCTCCTTCCTGATCACGGTCCATTTTTCTCTTTTCTTCAGGCGAGATCTCAACCGTCACTATTGTGCCTATTCCGGGGGTTCCCGTCACGGTAATGCGTCCCCCGAACATCTGGGCGCGTTCCCTCATTCCCAGGAGTCCGAGCGACTTTGAACTCAGGGTCTTCTTTTTTTCGATGCCTTTGCCGTTGTCCTTTACCTCCAGCGTGGAGGAGTCTGCGTCAGCGCGTAAACGGACGTGCACCTCCGTTGCCCCGGAGTGGCGCGCCACATTGGTCAGCGCCTCCTGAACGATGCGAAACAATGCTGTAGAAAGGTAGGCGTCAAGGCTTATATCTTCCACAGGTGGAAGATATTCACATCGGATACCGGTGCGTTTCTCGAAATCTTTGAGCTGCCATTCCAGAGCCGCAACGAGACCGAGATCATCCAGAATGCCGGGTCTAAGTTTCATTGCGATCCTGCGCACGGTTTGGATGGTTGAGTCGATGGATTTAGTCATGGAGTCCATACCGCCGAGCAAAGATGTTCTGACAGTCTCATTCTCTATTTTCAAAGCGGTTCTTGTCAGCAGGGAAAAATCGATCTTCATGCCGGTCAATGCCCCTCCCAGTTCGTCGTGGATTTCACGGGCGATCTGTGTCCGCTCCTCTTCACGCACTGCCTGCAGGCGCCCGGCAAAGGCGCGCATCTGTTGACGGGAAGCCCGTAAAGCATCCTCCGCCTTCTTGCGTTCGGTGATGTCGAGAACCTGCGACATGACCGAGATCATTTTCCCCGCGGAATCATGCAGCACTGTACTGTACCACTCGCAATGAATCACCTCTCCTTTCTTGGTATAGTTGCGGGTTGAGGAAACGACATGTTTCGACTTGCCGTCGGTAAGCCGCTGCATGATGCTTTGTACGATCGGAATATCCTCCTCGTGGACCATGCGCAGTTCCATGATCGACTTGCCGATCGTTTCCTCGAAACTCCAGCCGAACATCTTTTCAGCGGCACCCGTCCACCGCATTACAATAAAGTCAGCGTTCCGTTCAATAACGGCCATTGGAGAGTTGTCAGTATGAAAATGTAGCCGCTCTTCACTCTCTCGCAGCGCGATGGCGGATCGCCTCCGCTGGATAATGATGACCGTCAGCATGAAGATCACCATTATCAGGATGCCGATGATACCAAGAGCCGCTTGAATAACCACCCGGTGGGCGGCATAAAGGGATACCGGTTTATTGATCACCGTGCTGCCTTCGGGCAAGGCCGACAAAGGGATTCCAAAACGGCTCATGACCTTGTAGTCGAACATGAACTTCGAATCGCTCTCTAAAACAACCGGGATTGCGGATGCCTTTTCACCGGCCAATACTCTCAGGGCGATGCGTGCGGCATTAGCTCCGTGTATTCGAGCGCTCAGTAGTTTGCCACCGACGATGCCAAAACCGAGTCGCTGCTCATGGGTCGAGTATACTGGGACAGGGCTATGTTTTGTGATGAGCTGGGCTGTCTCGATCATCCCAAAGGTATGCCCGGTCTTGTCGGTGGTAAAAAGTCGCAATAGGGCCAGGCTGTCCTTGGTCAGGCCTTCGAGCTCCTTCAGAACCTCATCCATGGACAGGCGATCAAGAAATCGGAACCGAACCTGTGCGGCAAGCCGGGAAGCCAATGCTTCAATCTCTTTCCTAGCTTCCAGACCCGTGACCGTATAGTCGTGGATGAGTAGAATCTCCCGGGTCTTCGGATGCAGTCGGAGCATGAGATCGATTGTACCGGCTTGATCGAGAGCCTCCGCTATGCCGGTGACATTGGTGTGTCCCTTTAACATGGAGGGGGTGTAATTGTTTATTCCGCAGAAAACGATGGGCGCGTTTCTGAAAAGCTCCGACTGGTTGTCCATGGCGAATTCCAAGGCGGAATTATCCATCGCGATGACCACCGAGAACTTCTTGTTTTGATACTTGCGACGGAAAAGTTGTTTCAGTTCTGCAAGATGCCTTCCATCGGGCAGGCGCAGGAGATCCAGGTATTCAATGACAGGGAGCCAATTTTTATCTTTCGCTCGAAACACGTCGACGATGCCGGCCTGTTCATCGTCGGACCATGCATAACCGGGATGGTATGAGTTCAGAATGAGTATTTCCTGCCGGGCCGTTCCCTGTCCTGATGGTTCCGCTGCTTCGGCGGCGTGCAGCAGAAAGGCGATCAGAAACACGATGAACGAAATCCACAGCACGATGGATCTTTTCATGGGCTTGATCCTTTCCAGAATCGATCGTCTCAAGGGTTAATTTCGGTAACTTATCCTCAACTTTTGCTAAGGGACAGATGTTAAGATTACCTGTTGAACTGTGCTTGAAACTATAGCTCAGAACAAATCTCGTCTTTCCCGTTCATGCTTTTCCCCATGGATCCAAGTTTGCGAGATAAGCTCCAGCAACCTTACTCTTTCGAACTCCCACAGATTCGGCCTGTCCCGGATGATTTTTTCGACGGATTTTCCGAGAAAGGCAGCTTCTATCGTAAGAGCATGTTGTGTCCCGTTTATTGAAATAGTGTAATATACACTTGGTATTGCAATGGCAAAAACACAAGCAGCAAAAGCACCGAGGGCGCTCATGAGCTTTGTGATTGATGTTTTCGATTTCGATTGCACACCTTGGGAACTAAAAGGCATAAGTCACATCACTTTCCGGTGATCTGCCGTAAAGTATAGATAGTCGAGGATGGGTTTCATTCTTTTGTCCGTTTCCTGCTTCGTGTCATTGATCAAATACAACCCCTTTAAAGCAAAAAAAGGCGCCCTTTCTCGTTGCTCCTATCATCTCAGGAACTAAAGAAAGACGCCTTCATAATCACCCCTATGTTATTCGGGTTTACAAAATTATAAACCTTATCTTACCATGCCCTTAACTATACCTTAATTATCGGGTAAGGTATAGTCTTTTTTTGATCTTAAACGGTCAAAAGAAAAAACCCTTGACACCTATCTTGCGCAGTGATAGGTTATTTTGAGGTAGGTTCATCTCCCAAAGAGTTGGTTGATGAAAAGGATTCAAGGGGTCAAGGGGTCAAGGATTCGAGCGAGATGCTTAAAAAATAAGAGGGGATAATGGGTAGTACTGAAGAAGATGAAGAGATTATCGAATTAGTAGATGTAGTAGAAGAAGGTCCGGAACTTGCTGGATTGTATGAAAAATCTCTAAAAGAACTTGAGGAATCCTGTAAAAACCCCCGTCCCTTTAATGAACCTGAAGGCATGGAAGAATTAAGCTTTGAGGGGAAAACAAAACAGTACTTCGAAGAAAAGTTCAACATTGGAGAAACAGACCTTACTGAAGATCCTGGACTCCAGGATGAGTGGGAAATAGAGTGGGCTTCAGATGAAGATTCTATGCCCTATAAGGGTCATGTAGAAGGAGTTCAACCCCCTGAGCTTCCAGAGGAAGAAATCCAAACCCCGGAAATCCCAGAAGAAACTTCAGAAGACCAAGAGATAAAAAGGATTGGAGAGTTAGAGACCAAAACTGTTGAGGGAATTATTAGGGAAGTCAGTCGAGAGGTTATAGAGGGTATTGCGATGAAGATTGCTCCTGACATAACAGAAGGTTTGATTAAAGCTGTTAATGAGAAAATAGAGAGAATAGCCGTGGAACTCTTTCCTCCCATAGCAGAGAAAGTGATTAAAGAAGAGATAGAGAGGCTCAAAGAAGGAGAAGATTAATAGTCGTTATTGACCTCACTGTTTGATATCCAGATCATGCTATATAGGTTATGGAAGCTAAAGTTGACGTATCAGGGGGTTATGTTAATCCCCTTTTTCACTTTTAGGTCTTAATTGGCAAGGAGATTGATGGCTGTGGAAGTATTGGAAAAAGGTTATGACCCTGCTAAAGTTGAGGACAAATGGTCTGGCCATTGGATTAACAATGGTTTCTTTAAGGCTGATGTAAATGATCTGAGAAAGACTTTCTCTATCGTTATTCCTCCCCCAAATGTTACCGGTTCTCTCCACATGGGCCATGCTCTGAATAACACTTTGCAGGATATCCTGGCTCGATTCAAAAGGATGGACGGATTTAATGTCCTGTGGATGCCAGGAACAGACCATGCGGGAATCGCTACTCAGAATGTTGTGGAAAGGGAACTGGCTCAAAAGGGGATCAGCCGCCATTCCTTAGGAAGAGAAAAGTTTATTGAACATATATGGAAGTGGCGTGAGGAGTTTGGAGGAATAATCATAAATCAACTTAAAAAATTGGGGGCTTCCTGTGACTGGAGCAGGGAACGATTTACCATGGATGAAGGACTGTCCAGGGCTGTCAGGGAAGTTTTTGTAGAACTTTACCATGAAAAACTGATTTATCGTGGTGATTATATAATCAACTGGTGTCCCAGATGTCAGACTGCTCTGTCAGATTTGGAAGTCGAGCATGAAGAGACTGAGGGGTATCTGTATTACCTCAAATATCCACTTTATAATAGTAAGAAATTCGTTGTAGTTGCGACCACCCGACCAGAGACTATGTTGGGTGATACTGCGGTGGCTGTGAATCCAAATGATGAACGATACAAAAAACTGATTGGAAAGAGGGCTGTTTTGCCTGTAATGGGAAGGGATATCCCCGTAATAGCAGATGAGTATGTTAACAAAGACTTTGGAACGGGAGCAGTGAAGGTTACGCCAGCCCATGATGTAAATGACTTTGAGATGGGGTTAAGGCATAATCTGGAATCAATTAAGGTTATGGATGTAGATGGCAGGATGAATGACAATGCCGGCCCATATAGAGGTTTAGATAGATTTAGGTGCAGGAAGGAGATAATCGAAGAATTTCAAAAAAACGGGACTTTAAAAAAAAGAGAAAATTATTCTCACAATATAGGGCACTGCTACAGGTGTAAGATGGTCATAGAACCCACCTTATCTAAACAGTGGTTTGTAAAAGTAAAACCTCTGGCAGAGCCGGCTATTGAAGCTGTTAAAGATGGCAGTATCCGGATTATCCCTGCATCCTGGGAGAAAACCTACTTTGAGTGGATGAACAATATCAGGGACTGGTGTATTTCTCGCCAAATCTGGTGGGGTCATAGAATACCTGCATGGTACTGTAACGATTGCGGAGATGTTATCGTATCCAAGGAGGATCCCACTCAGTGTGCTAAATGTATGAGTTCTAATATCAGCCAGGAAACGGACGTCCTGGATACCTGGTTCAGCTCAGCCCTGTGGCCTTTTTCTACCATGGGCTGGCCTGAACAGACAAAGGAGCTTGAACTGTTCTATCCAACATCTGTTTTGGTGACAGGTTTCGACATTCTGTTCTTTTGGGTTGCCAGAATGATAATGATGGGGATAAAATTTATGGGTAAAGTCCCTTTTAATGATGTATATATCCATGCCCTGGTTCGAGACATCGAGGGCAAGAAGATGAGCAAGTCTAAAGGAAATGTTATCGACCCGCTGGTGATTATAGAAAAATATGGAGCGGATGCATTCCGTTTTACTCTGGCGGCATTTGCTGCTCAGGGAAGGGACATTAAGCTTTCAGAAGAAAGGATCGGTGGTTATCGCAACTTTGCCAATAAAGTATGGAATGCCTCAAGGTTTTCACTAATGAACATGGAGGGATACGATGAAAACCTTATTGATAAGGATAGGATTGAGTATGCTCTAAGCGACAAATGGATAATGTCCAGATTGAACAGGACTATCGAACAAACAAGAGACGCTTTAGAAAACTACAGGTTCAATGAGGGTGCCCATTTATTGTACCAATTCGTATGGCATGAATTCTGCGACTGGTACATTGAACTCATCAAACCATACCTGTTCGACAAGGCAGATTCCAAGCTTAGATTAAACACTCAACATGTTCTATTAGGGGTGCTAAACACGGTATTGTGTCTGCTGCATCCTTTTATGCCTTTTATAACAGAAGAGATATGGAGCAAATTACCGAATAGTGAAGGGAGCATTACTGTACACCAATATCCAAAATCAGATTCTAACCTTATAGATGAGAAGGCAGAGGCTGAGATGAATCTGATTATAGACATTGTTGGAAATATCAGGAACGTCAGAGGAGAGATGAACATACCACCTGCCACACAGGTTGAGACATTTCTTTATACTGAAGATCAGGAAACATACGATAAACTTGAAAGGAATAAAGACCACATCAAAAATCTAGCAAGGATCGGGACCCTTTCTATCTCCTCTAATAAAAAAGAATACAAATCTTCTGCTACGGCTGTAGTGGACAAAGTGGAGATATTTGTGCCACTTAAAGGGGTAATTGATTTTTATGAGGAGGAGAAAAGATTAAAAAAAGAGAGCGATAAGATTGAAAAGAAACTCATACTCTTGAATAAAAAGCTGTCCAATGAGGACTTTCTCAGTAAGGCGCCTCCTCATGTAATAGAGGACGAACGGATTGAAAATATAAAGCTGATTGAAAAAAAGAGAAAATTTGAGGAAGGGATTCAAAGGATGCAAGAGTTGCAAAGAGAGAGATGATGCCATGTTTGAAATTGACAGGTTAATAAAACTAGCCCTTGATGAAGATATCGGGACTTCTGACCTTACTACCTCTTCAGTAATTGACCCTGGTATAAAAGGGAATGCCCAAATAATTGCAAAGGAAGATTTGATTCTGGCCGGTATAGACATCTTCTGTAGTGTATTCACATTTCTAAATTCTGAGGTAAAATTTAATAAGTTTTTTAAAGACGGAGATTTCGTAAAGAGTAACAGCGCTGTTGCCGAGATTTCATGTGATGTGGGTGATCTTCTTCGTGGGGAAAGGGTCGCCTTGAATTTTCTACAGCGTTTATCAGGGATTGCCTCTTTAACCCGCAAATATATAGATAGGGTTAAAGGCTACAATGTTAAGGTTTTAGATACGCGAAAAACTACCCCTGGTTGGAGGTCTCTTGAAAAATATGCTGTAAAAGTAGGCGGGGGGACCAATCACCGCAGCGGTCTATTTGACGGGATTTTAATAAAAGACAACCATATAAAGGCCTGTGGCGGAATTCGCCGGGCGGTTGAGAAAGCAAGGGCTAATATTCCCCATACTTTTAAGATTGAAGTAGAGGCCAAAGATCTTAATGAAGTCAGAGAAGCCCTTGAGTCGGGTGTTGAAACTATAATGCTGGATAATATGGATACTGAAGAGATGGGAAAAGCTGTCAAGGTTATTAATAAGAGAGCTGTAGTGGAAGCATCGGGAGGAATAAACCTCGACAATATAGTAGATGTTGCAAAAACAGGGGTTGATCTCATATCGGTTGGGGCTCTCACCCACTCAGCCAGGGCTTGCGATATCAGCATGAATATTGTAGGAATAGAGGGGTAACGGTTTAATAACAGGAGGCAGAAGAGATGTTACTGGTTATTGATGTCGGAAATACTCACACTGTTATGGGGGTTTTTGATGGAGACAAACTGGTTCAGGATTGGAGAATTAGGACAGAAGAAGACCATACTGTAGACGAGTATGGGATTCTAATCACAAACCTTTATTTTTCCAGCAAGATAGCCTTAAAGGATATTAAGGATATAGCCATCTCATGTGTTGTACCTCCACTTCTTGTGACCCTGGAGGAGTTATGCAAGAAATACTTCAAGATCAACCCCTTGATTATAGAACCGGGAGTTAAAACAGGGATGCCTATATTCTATGATAATCCCAAAGAGGTTGGGGCTGACAGGATAGTTAATGCAGTGGCTGCATACGATAAATATAAGCAGAGCCTGATTGTTGTTGACTTTGGAACTGCTACTACTTTCGATTATATATCGGCAAACGGTGAATACCATGGCGGAGTAATTGCTCCAGGAATTACAATATCTTGTGAAGCCTTATTTAAAAGGGCATCTAAACTGCCCCATGTAGAATTAATCAAACCCATGTCAGTTATCGGTAAAGATACTATAAGCAGTATGCAGTCAGGGATTATTTTCGGCTATGCGAGTTTAGTAGATGGGATCGTAAAAAGGATAAGAAAAGAAGCAAAGTCTAATTCCAAGGCAATTGCAACTGGAGGATTGGCCTTCCTTATTGCGCCGGTATCAGAAACGATTAGTGAGGTTGACGAATATCTGACTTTAGAGGGACTCAGGATACTTCACGAAAGGAACAGATAAAGAGTTGCATATTAATGAAACTGACAATGGGGTAGTCTTTAAGGTTTGGGTACAGCCCAAATCAGCGAAGAATGAAATCAAAGACCTAAAAGGAGATGCCTTAAGGGTAAGGATAACTGCTGTTCCGGTTGAAGGCCGGGCAAATAAAGCCTGCATGGATTTTCTGGCAAAGGAATTGGGTGTTGGCAAATCACAGGTGGAGATTATCGGAGGCCATAAGTCGCGAACAAAGACGGTGAGGGTAACAGGTGTTACCGCAGGTGAAATAGAGCGAATCGTGAATCGTGAATCGTGAATAGTAATAAAACCCATTCACGATTTACGATTTACGATTCACGATTCACGAGTTTAGGCCAGTCCTCTCTTTAATACTTCAACCATTCCATCGTGTATTTTTCCATTACTGGCAAGGATTTCTTTAGAATAAATATCAAATGCCCCACCTTTAAAATCCGATACTATCCCTCCTGCTTCTCTAACGATTAGGCTGCCCGCAGCCACATCCCAGGGGGATAGTTTGAGTTCCCAAAAACCGTCAAACCTGCCCATAGCCACATAGCACAAGTCCAGGGCGGCAGAACCTGCTCTTCTAATTGCCTGAGCATTCATTATGAAGTTGTTGAAGTGAATAAGATTGTTGTTTTGACTTTCTCTTAAATCATAGGGGAAACCGGTTGCCAGCATACTGTGAATTAACTTATCAGTTGAAGAAACACGGATTTTTCCCCCATTTAAACATGCCCCGCCCCCCTTTTCTGCCGTAAACAGCTCATCTAAAACAGGATCGTATATAACACCAAATAGAATATCTCTATTCTTCTCCAATGCGATTGAGACACAGAAGCATGGATATCCATGGGCATAGTTAGTAGTTCCATCCAGAGGGTCTATGATCCATTTATGAGAGGAGGTGCCTTTCTGACCTTCACCTTCTTCTGTCAATACCTGATGATCCGGATACTTATTCCTGATAATTTGAACGATTGTTTTTTCTGATTTCAGGTCAATATCGGTCACCAGATTTATATCGCCTTTGAAGCCGATTTCTATAGACTTTCCCAGGTTCTCCTTCAGAATTTTCCCAGCCTCCTTGGCAGCCTCTATAGCAACTCCTAGCATTTCTCTCATCTATACCTCCATGATTTGACGGCTTCGTAAAAGTCTTCCCCAGTTGTCATTTCGAGTAAAACGAGGAGTCTTTTCAGTATAACATGTTGAAAAGATAAGATTTCTCCCTGCGGTCTAAATGACAGATTCTCTGAGTTTGACTTTTTACGACTTCATTATGATTTAGAATACCAAAAAAGCCAGAATTTAGCAACAATTGGCTTGGGCTTTGTACATTGACTTTTCTATAAGTTGTGTGCTATAAAATCTGCCAAAAAGGGTACGTGTTCAATTAGTAAATCCAGAAACAGTGGAGGAGAATCATGAGGTTAAAAGGCAAGGTCGCTGTAATTACCGGTTCCAGCCGAGGGATGGGAAGATTAATAGCTCTAGATATGGCAAAAGAAGGAGCTAAAGTAGTAATAAATGGTACAACTCCTGAGCCAGTGGATAAAGTGGTAAAAGAGATTACATCACTGGGTGGACAGGCAGCGGCAAGCTATAATACCGTTGTCACTATGGAGGGGGGGCAGAAAATAATTAAGACAGCCATTGATAATTTTGGAAAAATAGACATCCTGGTAAACAATGCTGCTATTACAAGAGACAAATTACTGGCTAAGATGACCGAGGAGGATTGGGATTCTGTAATAGCTGTTGATTTGAAAGGGGTCTTTTCATGCACCAAAGCAGCGATGACGTATATGATAGAGCAAAGATACGGAAGGATAATAAATGTTGCCTCTGCTGCGGGAAGGGCAGGGAATGTGGGACAGGCAAATTACAGTGCAGCCAAAGCCGGTGTGATTGCCTTTACCAAGACGTGTGCTAAGGAACTGGGAAGATACAATATTACCGTCAATGCTATAGCCCCATCCCATAAAACCAGGATGTACGATAATATCCCAGAAGAGGTATTCAAGAAAATAATAGCTTCCAGGGCACTGGGAAGGATGTCAGAACCAGAGGAGATCCCGCCGGTTTTTATATTTCTTGCATCCGATGACGCCAGTTTCATTACCGGCCAACTCATTGGTGTAGATGGCGGGCTTTTCTTGTAGAAGGACAAGTTCTGGACGGGTCAAACAAACTAAAATAGAGAGCAGAAAAGGGAATTTTTCAGCGTGAACTAATTATGGCTAGTCTTGTAAAGATTGGATTACCTTCCCCATACTCTTACCCTTCTTCCATTCTGACGGCCATTTTCTAACTTATATGATGCTCTCCTATGCCAGTGGTTATTGTGGGGTTATCCTCTCCCCCATGCATTTATGCCTGATTCTGACAAAG
>JBAZOX010000046.1:0-13728 GCA_041648535.1 Desulfobacteria bacterium
CATTTCCTCCTGCAACTTCGTTGAGTTTGGCATCCCTGTACAGGCGTTCTATCTTAAATTCTTTTGTATACCCGTAACACCCATGAACCTGCAAAGAGATACTGGTTACCTCTCTGGCAGTAGTGGAGCAGAAGAGCTTTGCTATGGCCGAGTCCTTCCTTATGCTTTTACCCTGGTCTCTCTGGTACGCACACCTGTAAACCAGATACCTGGCCGCCTCTACCTTCATTGCCATTTCTGCTAACTGCCATTTTATGGAGAGAAAATCAGAGATAGGATGACCTCTTTGGTATCTCTGTTTTGAATAGGCAACTGCCTCATCCAGGGCTGCTTGAGCCATCCCTACACTCAATGCCGCACTTCTGATTCTGCTCTCAGCCTCTATCTCCAAGAGAACCTTAAACCCCTCGTCATCCTTCCCTAAAACATTTTCCTTGGGCACACGGAAATTTTCCAATATAAGGTCACCTGTTGCCAACCCCCTCATTCCCATAAGCCTGACCCTCTTACCAGGGATAAACCCTTCCCCTCCGGCTTCAGCGATGAAGGCGCCTATCTTGTCTCCTTTGGTTTTTGCAAAGATAGTCGCAAAATCGGCTGTAAAAACCCCTGATGCAAACCTCTTGGTCCCGTTTAACACGTATTCATCCCCATTCAATACCGCCCTGGTTTCAAAGGCTCTGGGGTCAGACCCCGTAGCCGGTTCTGTAAATGCCCAGCATGCCTTCTTTTCTCCCTTTACCAAAGGGATCATATACTTCTTTTTCTGTTCCTCTGTCCCAAAACGCCGCAAGGCAAGAGAGGTCATAACTCCCTCCATAGGAAGATTCGCTATAGGAGGGCACACCTGGCCCAGTTCTTCCACTGCCACGATAAAGCTGGTAAAGGTAGACCCAACCCCTCCATACTTTTCCTCAAAGGGCAAACCGGTTATCCGAAGCTCTTTCAGTTTCTCAGAAACGATGGGCGGTATTTCGTCGTCTTCTTCTATTTGGGCTACGAAAGGTGCCAGCTCTTTTCTGGCAAATTCTCTCACAGTCCTTTGGATGGCCTTTTCTTCTTCCGAAAGTTCAAACGGCATCTTCCTCCTCCTTTCAAATAGGTTATCGCCTAAATTCTTTAGAGCCGTAATTTAAACATTCTTTGTAATAAGTTCGCCCTGAAAAATTCCCTTTTCATTTTTCAGTGTGAACTAATTAAGTGGAAACCATCTCAGTTTCCAGCTATTAAACTTCCACTTCCATCCATAGCAATGCCTGCCCCATGGACTTCCCTGTCTGATCCAGGCGAAGGGTCCGGGTTGCACCCCCACCCAAAGCATTGTAAAGAACTATCTCCAGGGAATCGAGGTTGGGCATCTCATAAATCTTCACATCCCCCTTTACCATCCCCTTAAAGTGTTCTTTTACTTTTTCAGGGGTTACCTCTCGTTTAATTATTTCATAATTCTCCTTATTGAATGCCATCAACCCGATGTTACTTACATCACCCTTGTCACCGGATCTGGCGTAGGCTAGATCCTTTAATCTGACCTTTTTCATTCTTACCTGACCTCCTTTATAATAGCCCTGGTGGGAACTTCTTCTCTTGGTACCAGGGTAGGCCAGAGGGAAACTACCGGCCTGATAGGGAGGGGAACTCCAAAGCTTGACCCTACTGAACCTATTGTCCAGAGATGTGTTACCTCCCTTCTTACTTTTTCTGCTTCCTCCTTCGTCTTCGTCTTGGCAACGACCCTCAACCCCACCTCGTTTAGTTCCGATGTAGGTTCCGGGGCTACCTCTCCGTGGAGCGTATTGACGCCAATATAGTCTATTCGAAGTTCCTCGGCATCGAGGTTCACCTTTTTGAGCCTTTCCCTCACTGTCTCGGCCCCCTTCTTTGCCTTTTCATAGGCATCCGGCCACGGGAAAAACACCTGCCCTTCCCCGATAAAACCATCTCTATAACCAATGCACACCTTAAGCTCGGAAGGTCTCTGTTTGCCCTTCATGTTAGTTACTCTGACCTGATCTTTCCCTATCTCTTCCAGCTTTAATGCAGTAAAATCGGCTATCCCATCGGGCATAAGATAATTGGACGGGTCGTGTACCTCGTAGATCAGGTGCTCCTTAATGGTCCATTGATTGACCAATCCACCGGAATCTGGGGTCTTGGTTATAATCGCATCACCGTTTTCATATACCTCTGCTATAGGAAAGCCAATATCCCAAAGCCTCGGGGCAACCTTCCACATATTGGACATACCACCTGTACAGCACTCTGCGCACTCAATTATATGGCCTACAGTTATCGCAGCCCCGATCAAATCCCAATCCGGACTATTAAAACTCCAGCCAAACTCATACATCAACGGACCTACATAGAGGGCATTGTCAGAGACCCGACCGGCGACTATGACTTTCGCCCCTTCCTGAAGAGCCTCTATGATGGAATCGGCACCAATATATGCGTTAGCAGCCACGATTTTGTCCCGAATCCTGTCAATGTCCTCTTCCCCTGTGTCCATGTTCTTAAACTTTATACCTTTTGCCCTCATCTCATCCAGTTTGCCGAATATATCATCACCAACTACTACCCCTACCTTTAACCCTGTTAAATTCAGCTCTTTTGCAAGCTTTACAACCTCATCTCCTCCCGCTTCGGGGTTGGCGCCGCCACCGTTGGAAATCACCGTTATACCCTTCTCGGCACAGGTAGGCAGTATCGCCTTCATCCATGGGATTATATCGGGAATATATCCTGTTGTAGGATCCTTGGTCTTTGCCCTCTGCAATAAAGCCATTGTCAATTCTGCAAGGTGATCAAATCCAATGTAGCCTATATCCCCATTTTTTACCAACTCAACAGCAGGGTCCAACATGTCACCCCAATACGCCGAACCGGACCCGATCCTCACCTTTTTCATTTTACATCCCCCCTTATATATAAGACTGCTAGAAAACTAAAGAAGTATCTGCCTATCTCTCCCCCTTTTACTTTTTTCTCTTAACCAACAACTTCCAAAACATAATTGCTACCGTCTCATCCCTCTGGTTGTGGATGGTCTGTTTTATGGTCACAACCCCACGATCATCCCCTTTCACCTCTTTATCAACTACCTCTGCCTCTGCACGCAGGGTATCACCAATCTTTACAGGCGATGGGAACCTCATTTTATCAAGACCGTAGAACGCCATAACCACATCATGCCTTACCATCTGCAATCCGGCAGCGATAGCAAAGGTAAGAGAACCCTGCACCAGTCTCTCACCAAATTGAGTCTTTTTGGCATATTCCACATTGGAGTGGAGTTCATACCAGTTCCCTGTAAAGTAGCAAAAAAATACTACGTCTGTTTCAGTAATGGTCCTCGCCCTCTCTGATACCGTCTTCTCACCTATTTCCAACTCATCGAAGTACTTGTAGATCATGCTTTCTCCTTTCTTAAAAAAAACATATATCCAGACAGGATAAACTTTTTAACTACAACCCCAATTCTCTGGCGATAATACCTCTCTGTATCTCTGATGTTCCGCCACCGATGGTTGCCTGTTTACCTTCCCTAAAGTACCTCTCCATATCGTATTCTGGCATGGTACCATAGCCTCCCATAATCTGCATACCCTGGGTTGCTACCTTGAAAAGGGTCTCCGATGCAAAAAGTTTTGCCATAGACACCTCTTTCCTGCAAGGGATCCCCATGTCCGTCATCGCCGCAGCCCGGTATGTCAAAAGCCTTGCCGCATCCACCTCTAACTGCATCTGGGCAAGCATGTGCTTTATGACCTGGAATTGACCTATCGGCCTGCCAAATTGCTCCCTCTCTTTCGCATACCGTATGGCATCGTCAACCGCTGTCTGCGCATTCCCAACGTTCATCCCTGCAACAGCCGCCCTCTCTATCTCCAGATGACCGGTAAGTATCTTCCAACCACCGTTGAGCTCACCCAGCAAATTCTCTTTCGGGACCATTACGTTATCGAGAAAGACCTCATTGGTTCCGGTCGCCCGCCTGGCGAGGGTGTCAAGACGCCTCATTTCGATCCCAGGAAGGTCATTCGGCACCAGTAAAACGGATATCCCTTTGTGTTTCGGCAAGGATGTGTCTGTCCTTACCCCCATGCACATAATGTTGTTTTTGGCATGGGCAGCGGAGGCAAAGACCTTCTGACCGTTAACGACAAAACAATCCCCATCGAGCCTTGCCGATGTGGCAAGAGATGCTGCATCAGAACCCGCATTCGGTTCCGTGATTGAGATCGAGAATCTTATTTCACCCTTTACTACCCGAGAGAGATATCGATCCTTCTGCTCTTCTGTGCCATGGTGGACAATGTTCATCGCTGAAAAAGCACTTACACTTACAGAGGTGGCAATATCTACACCAAACTTGGCCAGGGCTTCATTCATTATGGTATACATGACCACATCGGATTCTACTCCTCCATGCTTTTCAGGGATCATCAACCCTAGCCAACCCTGTTTTACAACCTTATCATAGAATTCATACGGATACTGTCTCTCTTGATAAACCTTCCGACAGTACTCCCTGCCTACCTCCTTGTCCATAAAATCGTTAACTGTCTTCCTCCACATCTCCTGCTCTTCAGTAAACCCACAATACATATCTATCTACCTCCTTCAATATAGTTTTAGGACTTTGAAAAAGTATACCTTTTCGCTTCAGCATCCATTTCCCGTTTTTCAACGGGATAAACTTTGATCCATCTAAGCTCACTCCAATAAAAATTTCTGCTGTCTTACAATGCAACTTATTGTATCTGTTCTTATTTAATTCAATTTGTCAATAAAAAAATGACTGAACATTTATCGATACCGTATATAAAAGGTAACTATTCAGATAGGCACAAAGGCACAGAGCACCAAAGGCACAAAGTCTATCCTCCCTTCCTATCGAAAGCAATATCGGATTTTAGGGTATTGAAAGTTCTTGACCCTCAATCATATATGGAATAGAATTCTAACTGCTCAGGTGGATAGGCTGTAGGTAGATAGACTGAAGGCTGTAGGCTGAAGGCTGTAGGCTGTAGGCTGAAGGCTGAAGGATGTGTAGTCTCCTACAGGCTAATAGTCTATAGCCTAAATAACCTTTAACAGCCTTCAGCCTGAACAACCTGAGTAGTAACCCTATTGATTTTACTAGGTTTGAGTTTGCTATAATTGTCGATTTTGTGGTTCTTGCAGGGCAATCAATATTAATTGTTAGATATAAGAGGTCTCATGAACAAATCAAATATTAAAGCTGCGGCTATAGGCGTGGATCTGGGGGGCACTAATCTTAGGTTAGGAATAGTGGACCAAGAGGGTAGTATTCTTAAAAGCATAAAAAGACCAACTATGGCCAAAGAGGGAAAAGATAGGGTAATTAATCGAATAATAGACCTATTAACAGATGCCATTGAAATCTCAAAACAACTTTCCAAAGAGGTCAAAGGGATATGTATAGGAGCCCCAGGGTTCCTCGATATTAAAAGGGGAATAATCAGAGAATCTCCAAATTTACCCGGTTGGAAAGATGTGGCATTGGAGGAGGAGATCGAGAAAAGAGCACACTTCCCCCCTATCTTAATCCAAAATGATGCCAATGGTTTTACGTATGGTGAGTGGTGGAGAGGAGCCGGAAAGGGTTACAACAGTATGGTAGGTATTACCTTAGGTACTGGAGTAGGTGGAGGGCTGATATTGGATAAAAAGATATGGTCAGGAGAAGATGGCGCGGCAGGAGAGATAGGCCATATGATAGTGGAACCCTCTGGACTTAAATGTCAATGTGGCAGATACGGTTGTTTAGAGAGCTATTCCTCTGGAACAGGGATAGTCAACAGGGCTATTATGGCATTAAAAAAGGGGGTAAATTCGTCTTTAATAAACAGGACAGAAGGAAATTTCAGCCTTATCAAATCCAGGATGGTCTTTGAAGAAGCTGTAGCTGGAGATGAACTATCCCTTAACATAATGGAGGAGGCAGGGAGATATTTGGGTATAGCTGTTTCAAGTCTCATAAATATATTGAACGTTTATAGATTCGTTATTGGAGGAAGAGTTGCCGGCGCTGGAGATCTCATATTAAAACCTGCCAGGGAAGAGATTTTTAAAAGGGCGCTAAATCTTTCTGCAAAGGGGGAAGTTATTATTCAGGCCAGTCTTGAAGATGATGCAGGAATTATAGGGACAGCCGGAATGGTCTTTGAGAGCCTGAATAGAAAGACTCTCTCTTCCGCAACCTGATTCAGGAATTTTTCTTTGCATGAGAACAGTAACTGTGATATACGGTATAACTTCATTTTTTCTTCCAACAAGGTAGCTCAATGGGTCAGTGAGAGCTACTGAGTGATATCCGTCCTCTAATTTTAGGGCAAGGTACAAAAGGAGGTGGTGGGTTTTATGCTATGGATAATGTTGTGCCCCATTAAGGGGTCAGACAGGTATTATCCCCACCACAAACAAAAAGGGGGTTATCCTAAATTTGGAGGTAATTTATGACAAGGACAATTTCTGAGATTAATGAAAAGATAAAGAAAGGTAAAGCGGTTGTTGTTACCGCTGAAGAGATAATTGATATTGTAAAAGAAAAGGGGACAAAAAAGGCTGCTTGTGAGATAGATGTAGTTACTACCGGCACCTTCGGTCCTATGTGCAGTTCCAGTGCATACTTTAATCTAGGACATTCTAAACCAAGGATAAAGATAGGTGGAGGCAAGGCCTATTTGAATAATGTGCCGGTTTATACCGGTATAGCAGCCGTAGATGTATATCTGGGAGCAACAGCCATACCAGATGATGACCCAAGAAACACCGTGTTTCCTGGAGAGTTCAAATACGGTGGTGGACATGTAATAGAGGAATTGGTGGCAGGTAAGGATGTCAAACTTATAGCTACCGCTTACGGCACAGACTGTTATCCTAGAAAGAGTATCGAAACCACCATTAATATTAAGGAGATAAATGAAGCGGTTCTGTTCAACCCAAGAAATTCCTATCAGAATTACAACGTTGCTGTGAACCTTTCGGATAGGGTAATATATACCTATATGGGAACGTTACAGCCAAAATTGGGAAATGCTAATTATTGCAGTGCAGGACAACTCAGTCCTCTTTTAAATGACCCTTACTATAAAACCATCGGCATTGGAACCAGGATATTTCTGGGAGGAGGGATCGGCTACATAGTCTGGAATGGTACCCAGCACAATCCGTCTGTGGCAAGAAGTGAGAATGGAGTTCCAAGGGCCCCTGCAGGTACCATTGCCGTAATTGGCGACCTCAAACAAATGAGTCCTAATTGGCTTAGAGGAACTACTTTTACAGGCTATGGGGCTACCTTAACAGTAGGAATAGGCATACCAATTCCTATCCTCAACGAAGAGATACTCAAATACACTACTGTTAGAGATGAGGATATCTTTGCGCAGATTATAGATTACAGTGATGCATACCCTCAGAGAAAACCGGACACCCTTGGGGAGGTTAATTATGCCGAGCTAAAGAGTGGGAAGATAAATGTTAAGGGGAAAGAGGTAAAGACCGCTGGACTATCCAGTTATGCAAAGGCCAGAGAAATAGCTGAAACGCTTAAGGGTTTAATAAAAAAGGGCAATTTTCTATTGACTGAGCCTGTTGCAGCCTTACCATCTGTTGAATCCGGGATAACCTTCAAGCCCATGCCATCAAAACCGGTTAAAAAGAAGTAGATTCTTCAGAAAGGATCAGATAGTAAAGGGTAAACCCCATTAGAGATTTCTTCTCTAACGGGGTAAATTGGAGGCGTACTATGTCAAAAAAGAGAATAGTTTTAACCTTTCCAGGCAGGTTAGTTGATCAACCGATTACATACCATCTGATTAAGGATCACAATTTAATTGTAAATATATTGCGGGCAAACGTGACTCCAAAAGAAGAAGGCAGATTAGTAATAGAGATTGGTGGCAATAAAAAGGATATGGAATCAGGCATGAATTACTTGAATGAAATCGGGGTCCATGTACAGCCCTTAACCCAGGAGGTAGGGTGGCATAAAGACCGCTGTACCCAGTGCACTGCCTGTATATCCATATGTCCTTCAGGGGCATTCGTTGTGAACAGAAAGGATATGTCAGTATCTTTCAGAAAAGAAAAATGTATAGCCTGTGAGTTATGTATTCCTATCTGTCCCTATCGTGCTGTTGAAGTTAATTTCTAAGTGTGTATTCATAATTGATTTACACTGAAGAAAGAATTTAGCGGAAGGTTTATCGAATATAATGACTAAGGCCATTGCCCTTCTCTCCGGTGGATTGGATAGTACACTGGCACTTAAACTTATTTTGGATCTTGGTATAGAGGTCGAGGCGGTAAATTTTATATCCCCTTTCTGCACCTGTACATCATCCAATAGCGGTTGTATGGAAGGGAAAAAGGCAGCAGTTAAGCTGGGGGTTAAACTCAAAGTCATTAATACCTCCAGGGAAATCTTAGAGTTGGTTAAACACCCCAAACACGGGTATGGCAGGAACATGAACCCATGTTTAGACTGTCGTATATTAACGTTTAAAAAGGCCGGGGAGTATATGAGAGAGCAAGGGGCGTCTTTTTTGATAACAGGTGAGGTATTGGGAGAAAGGCCAATGTCTCAGAGAAGAGATGCCATGAGGGTCATCGAAAGGGATTCAGGACTGGATGGTTTGGTTCTGAGACCCCTTTCCGCTAAGTTGCTCCCACCAACTATACCCGAAAAGGAGGGGTTGGTAGACAGAGAGAAGCTGCTGAATATTCAAGGACGATCTAGAAAGCCGCAGATTGCCCTGGCTAAGGAATTGGGAATCAATGATTACCCGTGCCCTGCCGGTGGGTGCTTACTTACCGATCCCGGATTTGCCAGGAGAATGCGCGATCTAATGGATCACAACCCAAACTTTACCCTGAACGACGTCCATCTTTTGAAAGTAGGAAGACACTTCCGCCTATCTCCCAAAGTAAAGACCATAGTAGGGAGGACAGAAAAGGAGAACAAAAAGGTCTTGAGTTTTGCTAAGAAAGGTGATCTTATTTACAAGGTTCTGGATTTTCCAGGGCCAATAACCATCGTTAGGGGAGATTTGGAAGATGATTTGAGTGAGCTGCCCGCATCTATAACAGCAGGATACAGTAAGGCAAAGAACGAAAAAAAAATAAATGTCAGTTATAAAGAATACCCCTCCGGCAGGACAGGGGTCTTTCAAGTATCGCCTCTTGAAAGAGAACGATTGGAAGAACTGATGATTTAATTCCTCAGGTGACAGGCAACAAAGTGCCCTGTGGTTACCTCTTTAAAAACAGGATATTCCTCTTTACATATCTCTATCTTATAACGACATCTGGTATGAAAATGACAGCCGGAGGGCGGAGTTATCGGGCTTGGGGGATCACCTTCCAAAATAATCCTCTTCTTCTTAAGGGTAGGATCAGGGACTGGCACAGCGGATAACAATGCCTCCGTATAGGGGTGTTGTGGATTTTTATAGAGTTCGCGGCTATCCGACAACTCCACTATCCTTCCTAAATACATAACTGCTACCCTATCGCTCACATATTCAACTACACTCAGGTCATGGGCAATAAACAGGTAAGTCAGATTAAAATCCTCTTGGAGCTTCTGCAATAGATTGATCACCTGCGCTTGAATAGAAACATCCAAAGCAGAGACCGGCTCATCGGCTATTATCAACTTTGGGTTTAAGCTAAGGGCTCTGGCTATCCCAATGCGCTGTCTTTGCCCCCCGCTGAATTCATGGGGATACCTATCTGTATATTCCGGCCTTAGCCCTACCAATTCCAGCAGACACTTAACCCTTTCTTTTCTTTCCTTTCTATTTCCAATTTTGTGAATAATAAAGGGCTCCTCAATAATCTTACCCACTGTCTTACGAGGATTCAGAGAGGAGTAAGGGTCCTGAAAGATTATTTGCATCTCTCTTCGCAATTTCCTCATTCTCTCTCCATTACTGGCAGTGATGTCTTCACCATCAAAGTAAATCTCTCCTCCTGTAGGCTCTTCTAATTTGATCAGCAACCTCCCCGTAGTTGATTTTCCACATCCACTCTCTCCCACTAATCCCAGGATTTCACCTCTCTTGATCTTAAGGTTTACACCATCAACGGCCTTCACTACAGTTTCTTTCCCAGAAAAAAACCCTTCCCTAATAAAGAAGTATTTCTTTAAATTATTCAGAACTACAAGGTTATCAGCCATAGGAGTTTATACTGCCTCTATGTTGGGGATAGTTGACTTTAAAATTTTACATCTATTATAAGTTGTCCCCATATTTGCCCTAGTACAACCCATCAACGTCATTTCTATCACAGACGATCTCATGCACACCTTCCATATTTAGCGGTACGTTACCTCTATTTACCACATAAATTGAATAACCGGCTTCTTTTACCAGCTCTTCGACAAACACCCTTCCCACAAAATAGCTGCCACCTATAATGAGTATATTTTTCATAGAAGATCTCCTCTCTATCCTACCCATACATTTCTTTCTCTTAACTGCTTATCCCTCGTATTTCCCAGTGTTTTATAATTCGGCTTGATTAGCTAGGGATAAATTCCTCTCGATCCTTCCTTCTTTATCCCACATGTTCGATTGCAAATAGGTTGTAAGATTAATATCTCTGTTGACAATATCGAGCTTTCGGCGAATATGTTCACGGTGACGATTGATCGTGGCCACCGATACGCCTTGAATCTGCGCAATTTCTTTAGTACGCATCCCATTGTAAATCAATTTACAGATTTTAATCTCCGTTGGTGTCAGAGAATAAAATCTGCGAGACAATTGATTAATAAAAGGAGAGGTAATTTCCTCTAAATTAGTTCTCAGAATCTCCGCATATTTTTTCTGACTTTTCGGCAGTTCCAGGGAAAGTGCGTGCAAAATCGGCATCAGGATCTTTTCGACATTCGCCTGTATATTCTTATTGATGTTCATCTTTTCTTCTTCAATCTTTGCCATAACCGCCCTCAGCCCCGCATTCGCTTCCTGGAGCGCCTTGCGCTCTACGGTAAGCTGCTTGTTCAGTTCCTTCAATTCCTGTTCGGCGGAAATCCGTACGGCGGTTTTAGCGATCTGTTCGGCAATTGCATCCAGCAGCAGGCGCTCTTCCTTCAAAAAAGGCCCTTCATCTTCCGGCGGCCTCTCTTCAAGATAGAACACTTCAACTTCACCCATAGGCTCGTTGTACATTAGAATCCGGGAAGATTGACGCCACTTCGAAGAATTGAATCCACGACTTTTATAAGTCTTTCCATCAAACAGAATTCGCGCACACGTGATCTCGGGATACTGCCAGGAGGGAGGCAGGATGTTAACAAGATTCCGCAGGAAATCCTCGATGGAATCGGAATAACGTTCGGCAAGTATTGCCATCCCGTACATACAATTCAGTTCTTTAATACGTTCCAGTAGAGCGACTTCTATCTTAGCAGGATCGGTTTCGCTCTTCTGAGGAACCGGCAAAAGGAACTTCAGTTCCTTTTCAGGATATAGCGACGCTGAAAGATCGGTATGGTCTGAAGAAGATTTCGCTCCGGCCACTGCCTACTCCCTATATTTTATAGGCATTAGATAGGTATAAATATTGGTTTTTATGCCTATATTTTATAGGCATAAAATAAGCATTCTTATTGTATTTACACATACATTTATATCCGATAAAAATTACCGTGTCAATAGATGATTTAAGACCGGTTTTTTTAGTTCGATTAAAGAAAAATTTGTTCTTATGATGGGAGGCTCTTATGTCTGTGTTAACACTTGAATCCATATTGAAAGGTCGCCGGAGCCAGCCGCATCAGCTCATTGAAGTGCTGCATGACGTGCAAGAGTGCTACAGGTATATTCCCGAGGAGGACATGAGGATTGTTTCCAGGGAACTGGGAGTTCCTTTAATAGAGGTGTATAGGGCAGCAAACTTTTACAAGGCTTTCTCACTTAAGCCGCGTGGTAGAAACGTGATCACGATCTGCACGGGCACTGCTTGCCACGTACGAGGGTCCAATCTTTTGTCCAACCAGGTTCTCGGTCAACTCGGCATCTCACCGGGGGACACCACTGAAGACGGCCAGTTCACTCTCGAGCAGGTGAACTGTCTCGGAGCATGTGCCCTGGGCCCCGTAGTTGTACTCAACGGAACGTATTATAAACACATGACCCCAAGCAAGCTCCGTTCACTAATAAATTCAGTTAATGAAAAAGGAATAGAGGACACCGACGATGCCAAAAGTAAAACCAAGGGTAAAAAGCGTCAAAGATCTTGCTGAATTGCGCAAACGACTTCGCTCAAGCGCTAAAAACTTTAAATCCAAGCTTACCGTCTGCGGGGGTACAGGATGTCATGCCTCCCGTTCTCAGGACGTAATTGACGCAGTTAAAAAAGAACTTAAGAAACGGAAACTGGAAAAGGGCGTACGGGTACGCGTTACAGGGTGTCACGGCTTCTGCGAGCAGGGACCATTAATGATTCTCGAACCGGGCAATATTTTTTACTGCGGTCTGAAGCCGGGAGATGCCGGTGAGATCATTGCCGAAACCATACTCAAGGGTGAGGTAATTGAACGTTTGCTGTACACTGATCCCGTTACATCAAATAAAGTACAAACTGAAGCGGAAATTCCTTTCTACCGTGCCCAGGACCGTCAGTTGCTTGCACAGAACAGGCATGTGGATCCGTGTTCTATTGAAGACTACATTGCTATCGGCGGGTACTCGGCACTGGCAAAAACCCTTACTGAATTTTCACCTGAAAAAGTCATCGAGGAGGTCAAGATTTCCGGTTTAAGGGGTCGCGGCGGAGGCGGATTTCCGACAGCCCGAAAGTGGGCCGAGTGCCGATCCGCACCCGGTGAGGAGAAGTACGTCATCTGCAATGCGGATGAAGGGGATCCCGGCGCCTACATGGACAGGAGTATTCTCGAAGGCAATCCGCACCTGGTTATTGAGGGCATGATGATAGGGGCTTGGGCCATAGGCGCCCGGCAAGGATACATTTACGTTCGTAATGAATACCCTCTTGCGGTAAAACATGCGCGGATTGCAATACAGCAGGCCAGAGAATACGGTCTTTTAGGCGATGACATCCTGGGGGGCGGATTTTCCTTTGATATGGAAATCTGCCGTGGAGGAGGAGCTTTCGTCTGTGGTGAATCGACGGCGCTTATGGCTTCGCTGGAGGGAAAAGTGGGAGAACCGCGCCCTAAAGATGTGCATACCGTAACGGATGGTTTGTGGCACAAGCCCACAACCCTGAATAACGTCGAAACATGGGCAAATGTTCCTCCTATTATATCGAATGGAGCGGCATGGTTTGCAGGCAAAGGAACCAGGGGGAGCAAAGGGACCAAGATTTTCGCGCTCACCGGCCGGGTAAAGAATACCGGTCTTGTCGAGGTTGCCATGGGTACTCTGCTACGCACCATAGTTTTTGATATCGGTGGAGGCGCTATTAACGGTAGGGCCGTTAAGGCCGTGCAGACCGGCGGCCCCTCCGGCGGATGTCTCCCACTGGATAGGCTTGATCTTCCCGTTGATTTCGATGCGCTTTACGATGCGGGCTCAATGGTAGGTTCAGGCGGCATTGTCGTGATGGATGAAAAAACCTGTATGGTGGATATGGCAAAATACTTTCTGGCATTTCTGCAGGATGAGTCGTGTGGAAAATGTGTGCCCTGCCGGCTTGGCATCGACCGCATGCTGGAGATCGTAACCG
>JBAZOX010000047.1:0-13544 GCA_041648535.1 Desulfobacteria bacterium
TTTCCGTTTGCATAGATTGGGTGCTATAGCGCCGGGGTACAAAGCGGACATTACCGTATTCAAAACGTTAAAAGACCTAAGAGTCGAAATGGTGTTTAAAGGAGGTAAATTGGTAGCAAGGGATGGCCGGCTTTTGGAACTGCCACTAAAAGGAAAAAAACCAACCCTCAAGAACTCCCTCATGATAAAAGATATGGACATTGACAGATTGAAAATAAAGGCGTCTTCAGAGAATGCCAGGATAATAGAATTGGTCCCAAATCAGATAACGACAAAGAAATTAATCGAGAAGGTAAGAATTGTTAATGGCCATGCATTGGCTGATATCGAAAGGGATATTCTTAAGATAGCGGTAATAGAAAGACATACCGGATCGGGCAATGTTGGATTGGGGTTCGTAAGGGGTTTTGGGCTGAAAACCGGCGCTATAGGATCTTCGGTTGCCCACGATTCTCATAATATAATAGTAGTGGGAACCAATGACGATGATATGTTGAAAGCGGTAATAGAAATAGAAAAGATAGGTGGGGGACAATTGGTTGTAGGAAACGGGAGTATATTGGCTTCTCTACCTTTGCCAATTGCCGGATTGATGTCCTATATGCCGCTTTTGGAAGTAGCCGATGCAATCAAAAGACTTCTCGCATCAGCAAAGACCCTTGGATGCCATCTTAGAGATCCCTTTATGGCTTTATCTTTCCTTGCCTTGCCCGTTATTCCTGAATTAAAAATTACAGACAAAGGCCTAGTGGACGTAAGTGAATTTAGGATAGTTCCCCTATTTGAATAGGAGAGTTGGAAACCTTTAATAGCGAGGATTAATGAATGAAAACAAGTTTATCAAATCGAATGACAGATGAGGTAAAAGAAAACCTGTGGGGTAAATATGTAGAGATAAAGCTTAAAGATAACAGGACAGCAAGAGGGCTTGTTATTACCCAGGCAGGTGATTCTATTAGCATATCCGATGAGTTTAAAAATCTGGAGGAATACCAAAACTATAAACCTGAAATAATGGGAAGCTGCGGTGTAGTCTATCCACATACAGAAGGCTATAAATGGAGTGAAATAGAGAAGGTAGAGGTTATTTAAAATCTTCCCGGATTAATTTTTTTGTTGACTTTTTCGCGAGTTTTTTTTAAATTAGATTTAGAAAGTGAATGGCCTTCATTTATTTAATATAACTTAAAGGAATTTAAATGGGTATCCCTGAAAGGAAAGAAAAAGAAAAGATAAAGAGGCGGAAAGATATCCTTGGGGCAGCAAAAAATAGTTTTTCGAAAAAGGGTTTCATGAATGCCACAATAGAGGAAATTGCCCAGGAGTCTGAACTAAGTACGGGCACTATCTATCTCTACTTCTCAGGAAAAGAAGAATTGTACGTTTCCCTGATAGTCGAAACCTATGATATCCTTATCGAAGAACTTGGAGAAGTGCTAAAACAAGATGTGGCGCCTGATGAGTTATTGGTAAGTATAGCTACTACCTACTACAACTTTTGCGAAAATCATCCGGATCATTATAGGATTTTAAACTTCATTGTTAACGAGCATCTAAATTTAAAGTTGACACCTGATTTAATAGGAAAGATTGATGAGAAGACCGATATTATCTTTAAAATGGTCAGTGAAGTGATTAAACATGGGATTGGGATAGGCATATTCAAACAAATAGATGTCTGGGACGTTACCAGCCTTTTTTGGAGTAATATGCACGGTATAATACAGACACAAACTACCATAGATTATTTGAAAGGCAGAACTACTGATATTGAGTCTTTAATTAGAAAAAACATAGAACTGATGTTCTTAGCCATTAAGGTCTAAATATTATATTTTCAGGAGGCTTTACCTATGGCAACAGTAAGGGAGGTAAACGAGGCTTTTTTGGAGAAGGGGTTGGAGATAGAGCTTCCATTTCCGGATGATTGGTTAGTGAAGAAGGTTGACATCTTGGAGAAGAGGGACAGTTCAGACAAGGTTGGAGTTCTTTTAGCTTTGAAGTTAATAGATGACGGGGGCAGAGAGATATCAGAGCTTTATTATGGGGAGAGTTTAGTAAAGAGGGAGCGGAAGGTACGGGATATAAAGATAGCGTTACCCTCTAAGGTTGAGTTATTACCGTTGCGGGCTAAGATGGATTTTGACAGTGATGAAGAGGCGTGGAGCTACACAAAGGGGGCATTTATCCATTTATTAAAAGACAAGGGGTACAGTATATGGGGGGACAATATTTCTAGTGGTATAGATTCATCAGTCCTTTCTCTTTTAGAAAAGGGGGAGTTGGACATATATGCGGAGAAGGATAGCAGGGGATTTCTCATAAGAGTAGCCTTACGGTCTACAAATGAGGATGCTTATAAGAAGGCCATTGGTTTAGTGGAACTAAGGAAGGATTACGGGAGCCTATACGACTATGGTTTAGTAATACCTGCATTTCAGGATTCATTAGGGGTAAAGTGGCGGGATCAGGAGTTTTGGCTTACGGTGAACAGCGAGTATTTATCAATACATCGTATAGGGTTATTTGCCGTGGATAACCTGGATCCCAATCGGGTATATCCTCACACAGTATACGCCAAAGAGCGGGATATATTCAGGTACATGGTGAATTCCAGCAGGCAGTGGTCAGTAGTAAGGGGCAGGTATTTACAGCAGAGAGCAAGCAGAGTTGGCAATTCAAAGTAAATTAATATAAAGGAGGGGTTTTAATGATAATAGAGGGATTAAAAGAGACGATTTTGGGTTATGTTGACAGTGGCAAAGATCCGTTGGATGTTATATTTGGTCAGGAGGATGCCAAAGAGAAGATACTGGCGTCCATACTGGCAGATCATCATGTTTTAATAGAGGGGCCTCCTGGAGTAGGCAAGACCACATTAGCCAAGTATCTTGCATCCATACTGCCGCCTGTTAATGCAGTAAAGGGGTGTCCATTTCACTGTGATCCCAGCAAACTGGTTTGTCCTTTATGCATAACCAAATCCAAAGAAGGGGATTTAGAGGTAGAAAAAGTAGAAGGGACTAGGAGATTTGTCAGAATACAGGGCAGTCCTGATTTGACCGCGGAGGATCTTTTAGGAGACATAGATCCTACCAAGGCATTCAAGTTTGGGCCTCATGATTATAGGGCATTCACCCCTGGGAAGCTTTTAAAGGGCAATCGTGGTATAGTTTTCTTTGATGAGTTGAACAGAGTGCCGGAGAAATTGCAGAATGCCTTACTTCAGGTATTAGAAGAGAGAATAGCGACCATAGGGCCCTATGATGTGGACTATGCCTCCAACTTCATCATGTTGGCCACCATGAATCCCAGAGAGCATGCCGGAGTCGAAGAGCTATCAGACGTCTTACTTGACAGATTTGACATAGTTAGGATGGGGTATCCGGAGACACCGGAGAGAGAGAGGCAGATACTGATAAAATATGGATTAAAGACAGAGGGTATAGAGATACCTGACGAAGTAATAGACTCCATAGTCAAGTTAGTCAGAGCCACCAGAGAAGAGCCCTGGGACAAAGAGTTGGACCAGGGGGCCAGTGCCAGGGCAGGGCTATCCTTATACGAGAAAGTACAGACCATAGCCTTGCTTCAGAAACGCAAAACTGCCACGATAGACGACGTAAGAAGCATGGCAGTATCCTCTATGGGCAGCAGGATAAAGCCTTCACCTGAGTCCAAGTTTTATGATGATCCCCTTGGATTAATACAGGAGATATCGGAAGGCATATTAGGGGGGTAGATGGATATGAGAGCAAAAGCAACAACCATTGCCATCTCTGGAAAAGGAGGGACCGGCAAAACCATGCTATCATCACTTCTGGTCAGGTATTTCTCCAGATATGGCAGTGTCTTTGCCATAGATGCGGATCCTGACTCAAACCTGCCGGAAGCCTTAGGGGTAAAGATCAAGAAAGACGTGGGAGCAGTAAGGGAAGACATACTGGACATCAGAGCCGACAAGATATCTCCATCCATGACCAAGAAAGACCTATTTGAGATGGAGCTTTTACAGATCATAGAAGAAGGCAAAGCCTTTGACCTACTGGTCATGGGCAGGTCGGAAGGAGCGGGGTGTTATTGTACCATAAACCACATACTAAGAGAAGTAATAGACACCAAATCCAAAAACTACGACACAGTAATAATAGACTGTGAAGCTGGTCTGGAGCACCTGAGCAGGAGGACCACCAGAGGCGCTGACATAATGATAGTAGTGACCGATGCCACCAAAAAGGGCATACTCACAGCCAGGAGAGTAAAAGAGCTATCTTTGGAGGTAGACATAGACTTTGACAGAATAGTTGTAATAGCCAACAAAGTCACCCCTGAGACCAGGTCTATAATGGAGGAATTGGGTAGAGAAAACGGATTAGACATAATTGGATACGTACCTTTTGATCCGTTAATCTCTCAGTATGATGCTATGGGGAGGTCCCTTTTGGAGTTACCTGAGGAAGCCCCTTCTGTTTCATCGGCATACGAGATATTTGGCAGGATAAGGCAAGAAGCGGAGGAAAAGTACAGGAAGAGGGGAGGGTAAAGTGTTAAGGAGAGAGATTCGGGAGCGTATAGAGAGTAACACCCTGGAGCAGAACAAGGAACTATTATTTGAAGGATTTCAGATAGACGAAGCCAGGCAGGAAGACATAATATCCACCCTTCATACAGGGCATCATCTTTTAATACTGGGGCCTCCGGGATGTGGGAAGACCGTATTAGCCGAGAAGCTTGGCAGAATATTGGGAGACACAGAAGTAATAAAGGGATGTCCGGTCAACTGTGCCCCTTCTCATCCTGATTGTCCCTGGTGTTTATCAAGGGACAACGGTTCCAAGACAGAGACAGAGATAATCCCTGGCAGAGACAGAATAAAGAGAGTACAGGGCAGTCCCGAGCTGGTGCCTGAGGACCTGATAGGGGCATTGGATCCTGATTCTGCGGCATTTGAGTATGGCATACACGACATACGGTCATTCACCCCTGGCAAGCTATTAAGGGCCAATCGTGGTATACTCATACTCGACTTCATAGACAGGATGCCGGAGCGGGTATTAAACGTTTTGCTTTATGCCTTAGAGGGAGACACAGTAACCATAGGCAGTTACGAAGAGAAGATACCCCTTGACATCCTCATCATTGCCACAGGAGGAGACAGGGTACTAAAGACCCTTTCCCTTGACATGATAGACCACTTTGACATAATAAAGATGGGCTACATAGCAGAAGAGGAAAAAGAGAGAGCCATAATCATGGACAGAGAGGGATGGAAGGGAGAGGAATTTGACAAGGCACTGAGAATAGTAAGAATGACCAGAGAGCATACAGACCTTCATAGGGGAGTGAGCACCAGAGGCGGGATAAAATTTGCCGAACTCATACCCATCCACAAAAGGCTCAAGATAGAAGACACTGACGACATCCTGAAGAGGGCCTCAGTAGTATCCCTTCCCCACAGGATAGAAGTAGCGCCCCATGCAGAGGCAGTAAGGAGACCTGAAGAGATAATAGAAGAAATAGTACAAGAAGTAATAGCAGGAGAAGAGAAAAGAGAAGAGCTGGTCACCCTATCCAAAGACGACATACTCAACCTGGTAGAAGAGATAGCCAGAGAAGACAAACTCAGAAAACCCTTAAAGCTGGGATTCTTTGACATCCTTCTCAAGAGAGTACAGCGTTTTCCCGAGACCAGATTGGCCAAGCTTCACAAAGAGATGATGAGCCAGATGGAGGACATCTATATAGAGCGGCATCTCAAAGACAACATAACCCAGGAGATACTGGAAGACATAGAAGAGAGGCGGAAATATCGGGACAAGCTTTTGGCCGACTACAAAAAGAGCTTAGAGCAAGAGGCATTAAAAGAGACCTTAGCCCTTTTAGAGAGAAAGAGCATCTTAGAGAGGGACAAGACAGGGTGGAACCTGAGCAGAAAGGGCATAACCTTTCTCTTGGAGAAGCTATCTCCGAGACTATGGGAGAACGTGAACATCTCAGGAGAGGGCAAGCACAAGACAGGCAAAAAGCTAGCCACAGGAGAGGGCAGAATAGTAGGAGTGCGCAAGTACAGATTAGGAGACAGGTACAAAGATGTCTCCTTAAAAGACACCATAAGAGAAGTCATCAAAAATCGCAGAGAGACAGTAACCAAAGAAGACATCATGGTAACCAAGAAAGACATCAGGACCCAGATGGACATCATCTTAGTAGTTGACCTATCTGGCACCATGTCACAATTAGATAAGCTTTGGTATGCCAAAGAGAGCGCCATAGCCTTATCCATGGCCAGCACCAAATACAAAGACAGATTAGGGGTAGTATCCTTTTCCAACCTGGCAGATGTAGTAGTAGAGATAACAGACAGCCCTTACAGAGTGACCGAGAAAATACTCGACTTAAACCTTCACGAGAATGCCTTTACCAACATAGGGTATGGGTTATTAAAGGCCCGGTCGGTATTTATGCGTCAGCGTCGGGGAGATGCCAACCAGCACATAATCTTAATATCAGACGGGGATGCGACAGCGCCGCATCCTTCACCGGAGAAGTATGCTATAAGAGAGGCTATAAAGACAGCCAGGAAGGGGATAACGATCTCCTGTGTATGCATCAATGAGAAGTCAGCCAATCCGGAGCTTATGAAGAAGATATCCCGGATAGGTAAAGGCAGAATATACATGATAGGCGAAGCAGGAGACATAACCTCCGCTCTTATGGAAGAAAGAAGCAGGATGTAGTTACATATAAATGGGAGAGCTTTGAAAAATTACCCCTTTTCGCTTCAGCATACATTTCCCGTTTTTCAACGGGATAAACTTTGACCCATCTATGATCGTAAATCGTAAGTCGCGAGTCGTAACTAAAATAAATAAAAGTTATAAAACCCATTCACGATTTACGACTTCCGGTTTTTGACGATGTTCGCTCTCAGGGATACTTTTACAAAGCTCTCAAAGAGATTATCCCTGAAGGGAGGATGCCATGATAATCAACTATGGGTATACAGATGGCAGTGGAGAGTATTATATTGTAATAGACACTGACAGGTGTGACGGCTGTGGGGAATGTGTTCCCGCCTGTCCCCAAAATGTACTGGAACTTGCGGAGGATGATTACGGGGATATAGTTGTAAAGGTAAGAGATGAAGTAAAGAGCAAGGTTAGCTATGTATGCTTGGGTTTTAACCCGGGGTGCAGTAAAAATGAGGCGAATTGCCGAAGTGTGTGTAAACATGACGTAATCTCCCATACATGGTAGTGCCTTGGGGCTAAGGATTTGTGAATACTTAAACTTTGGGGGGACTTGACATGGAAGAGAAAGATATAAATCTGGATTTCTTTAAAAAATTTGATAATGCAAAAGATATCTTTTCTAAGATACTCAGGAAGGCAAAAAAAGAGATTATATTACAGGACAGGGAAGAATTCGTAGAGTCCATGGCTGATCAGATAATGGAGGATCACGGTCTAACTGGAGATGATGCCAATAAGTATGCAGACCTTATATATCAAATATGGGAAGAGAGATGCGGTTGCAGCATTACCGCCCTTGACCAGGAAATATCAGCCATTAAGAAAAAGATTTTTTAGATAGGCACCCCAAAAATCCCGCTAACGTTTGTTCCAGAAGATAGTTATCACTTCCCAGTAGCAACTCAATTTTATCATCTTACTGATTAGCGCGCCTAAAAAAACATTGACAAAAGCAATAGCCTATTATAGACCTTCTTATTAATATGAGCCATGAAATAATCTTTGTAACAGGTGGAGCACGAAGCGGTAAGAGTACATTTGCCTACAATCTCGCCAACTCAATGAGCAGTCCCCGAGCTTATATCGCTACTGCTGAGCCTCTGGATGAGGAGATGAGGGAAAGAATAAAGAGGCATCAAGAAGAAAGGGGGGTAGGTTGGGATACCATAGAGGAATCCATTGATCTACCAGGGGTTTTTAACAGAATAAGGGGGAAGTATATAGTAGTCCTGCTAGACTGTGTAACTCTTTGGATATCTAATCTCTTACATCTATACAAAAATGATGAAAAGAATGTAATGGATGATATTGAGAAATTAATAAGTGCGTGTACCGAAATTGACTCTCGTCTTATTGTTGTCTCCAACGAGGTAGGGATGGGTATAGTTCCAGAAAACAGAATGGCACGGTTATTTAGGGATATCTCTGGCAAGACAAATCAAAGGTTAGGGAATATAGCCAGTTCCGTTTATTTGATAATATCGGGGTTACCTGTAAAAATAAAGGGATAGAGGGAGATAATGAAACGGTTTATAATTGCTCTGCAATTTCTAACAATTGTTCGCATCTCCAGAAATATTCAAGTAGAACCTAAAGAACTGGGAAGATCAATGGGATACTTTCCTATGGTTGGATTGGTTCTTGGGCTTATCCTAGTCTTATTTAATACATTCTCCTTGCGTATCTTGCCTGCTCCTGTAGTAGATGCTATCCTGATAATTATACTGATAATCTCTACCGGTGCGTTGCATCTGGATGGTCTTGCCGATACTATAGACGGTTTAGCCGGGGGAAATTCCAGAGAAGAGATTCTTCAAATAATGCGCGACAGTAATACAGGTGCCATTGGAGCTGTTGGTTTAACGATGACACTATTATTGAAATATACTGCCCTCATGAATATCCCGCATGAAACTAAGAATCAGGTTTTGCTCGCTATGCCAATGATCGGCAGGTGGTCTATGGTAGAGCTTTCCCTCTTCTCTAAGTATGCGAGGTCAACAAATGGCATTGGGTTACCCTTTACCGCTTATCTAAGGAAAAGGGAATTCTTATTTGCCTCGGCCACTGCTATTTTAGCATCCTTTGCGCTCCTGGGGATAAAAGGGATAATTATAATGATTGTTATTGGCCTATTTGTCTGGGGTTCAGCCAAATTTCTAAAGGGTAAAATTGGAGGTATTACAGGAGACACCTTTGGCGCTACCAATGAGATAAGTGAAGTTTTAGTGCTGATCTTGGTGCTGGTCTTTCTGAACAGTGTTTAAGGCTTGTTTAAAAAATCATAAATTGTTTTTAGATATTTGCTGCTATCTTAATCCCTTCTCTGAAGGCTGCCAGATTAAGTTCCTGTAATTTATTATTATTTTGAAACCTTTTGCTGATCTCTTCCTCTATCAATTCGGCTGGAATGGGCATTACTTTTTCTATGTACGCTCCGAGGAGTACCATATTTCGAGCCAGGGCATTGCCCAGTCTTGCTGCGGTTTCAACACCAGGGATTTCTAATGTTTTGATGTCTCTTCTTCCCACATTTCCATTTTTCCCGATGCTCTCAAGAATAATCATGCCATCAGGCAGTACCCTGTCTTCAAAGACCTTCAGTCGAGACGATTCTGTCATAACTATGGTCTGCGCCCCAAAAAGGAGAGGTGAAGCAATCTCATCATCAGAGAGAATAACTGTGCAATCAGCCGGCGCTCCTCTTCTTGCAGTGGTCATGCTGGGGTTCCACAGTACATGTGTATATTGAGAGACAGCAGCAGATGCCAGAATCTGCCCTATTATCATTGACCCTGTTCCGCCGATTCCGGCTATTATTACATCGTGTCTTTTGGATAGTGTTTCTTTCATAGAACCTCCTATTCAATCTTATCAACGTCTTTGAATTCCCCTAGAGGAAATTCAGGTATTACTTCTTCTTCTACTCTCTTTAGGCTCTCTTTAGGGGATAAGTGCCAATTGGCAGGACAGGTAGAAAGTATTTCTACAAAGCTATACCCTACACCATCCATCTGCTTCTCCAGTGCCTTTTTCATATATTTTTTAGTCTTTTTATAATTGGCTGGGCTGGTAAATGCACCCCTGGCAGAATAGGCTACCCCTTTTAAACTGCCTATGAATTCGGTTGCCTGTATTGGGTATCCCTGATCTTGGTTCCTTCCAAAGGGTGTTGTGGTAGTTACCTGCCCCATTACTGTGGTAGGAGCCAATTGTCCACCTGTGGTTCCATAGTTGCCATTGTTGATCATAAAGGTGGTTATCTTTTCACTTCTGGCTGCTGCATGTATCGTTGGCTCACAACCTATAGCCAGCGCATCTCCGTCTCCCTGCCAGGTTATGACTATGGTATCCTTGCCAAGGATACGTTTCATAGCAGATGCCACATCACATGGCCTGCCGTGGGCAACCATTATTGAATCCACGTTTACCAATACAGAGGCCATCGTAGAACAACCGACACCAACTACTAAAACCGAATTTCCCTCCATCCCCAATTCATCTATTACCTCACATAGTGCCTTGATAGCAGTGCCATGCTGGCAGCCAGGGCAGAAAGGTATAATCAGTGGAATATCTCTCCATAATCTGGGTGTTCCCGTAGTCCATTTTTCTTCCATTAGAGCCTCCTTTCTCAAATCAACTCTTCTATTTTTTCCAGGACTTTCCGAGGATAGATCGCCCCTTCTTCTGTCGGCAAATGCCTTTCCAGAGAGCTTACCAGATAAACCTCAGTACGGCCTTGTGCAGCCAGCTTAACGTCCTCGATCATTTGACCCATATTGTCCTCTACTACCAAGAATCTAGCTCCTTGAATGGCCTTTTCTTTAATCATCTTCTCAGGGAAAGGCCAAAGCGTAATTGGTCGTATCATACCAACCTTTAACCCTTTTTTCCTGGCCCTGTATAGTGCTTCTTGAGATACCCGTGCCACATAACCAAATGCCACCAATATCAACTCGGCATCATCTATCTGACAGGTTTCATATCTGGCTTCATTCTCCTTTATAGTATCGAGCTTTTTTTTGTAATCATCCCAGAATGCACAGAGGTTTGGGTGTCTTGGGGTGGGTAACATTCCCTGGGCTATAGATGAAAAACGTCTGTTTCCGTCTTTATGACTTGCTTTACCCGTAATTGCCCAATCTTTTCCAGGAAGCGGTTCAAAATCCAGAGTTCGAAGTTCAACGGATTCCATCATCTGGCCAAGAATTGCATCACTGAGGACTACGACCGGGGTTCTGTACTTGTCTGCAAGATAGAATGCAAGCTGAACAAAATCATAGAGTTCCTGGGCTGATTTTGGTGCAAGGACTATGGTTTTATATCCCCCGTATCCACCTCCCTGGGTTGCAGAGGTATAATCCGTTTGTGCATGCCGCGTAGTGTTCCATCCCCTTTGTACAAGGACAATAACACAGGGGAGTTCGGCATTAGCCAGATTGCTCATACCCTCCTGCATAAGTCCCCACCCAGGGCTGGATGTTGAGGTAATGACCCTAACGCCGGTAGCGGCACCTCCATGAAGCATGTTTATTGACCCTGTTTCAGAGGCAGACTGGATAAAGACCCTTCCCCTTTTTGGAAATTCCTTTGCAAACCATTCTATGATCTCATTTTGAGGTGTTATGGGATAACCAAAGAAGGCTTTACAATCAGATGCCAAAGCACCCCAGCCAACAGCTTCGTTTCCCTGGATTAAAATTCTTTCCGTCATTTTAGCCCCCCTTTAGTTTGAAGTAGAAGGAGATTTCTCTAGATATTTATAAACCTCAATAGCAACATGGGGACACATCCATGCACACATGCCACAAGCACTGCAATCCTCAGGATTGCTGAAGTCGGGTAAGGGCAACCCAAATTGCGAAACCCTCTCCGTCATATTGATGCATCCCTTATTACAAAACATTTCACAAAAACCACAACCCATACAGCGATTCTCCTCGATTTGAATAACCCCTTTAGCCATCTTACCTCCTTATAGAATACAGTCAAAAATCAAAAGTCGAAAATCGGGAAAAGTGATTCAGAAGTTGTAAATACGAGCAAATACGAATAAAGAGAAAAATCCGTTCCGAATCTAGCAAATGTCTATTTATTAGTTAACAAATTGGAAACAATGTGTCAAATAATTTAAACAGTTTATCCTGAAAAGTAAAATTTTTATGCTACCACACAGGGTATCCAGTGTTGTTTCTTTATGAAAAATATTTTTCTTGAAAAAGGCATGTTTATGGGGTAGTGTTTTTGAAATGGTGTTTTCTCTAACTGTTTTGCGGACAAACAAAAAACATCCAATTCATAGACAGATTTAAGGGGCAGCCTTGTCCCTTTAACTTCATTGAAAGAAAATAACTTGAAAGGAAGATACTATGCAAGCACGGTTCTACAAAGAAGAGCACCAAATTTTTCGTAAGGCTTTCAGGGATTTTGTCAATAAGGAAATTAAACCTAATGCTGAAAAGTGGGAGCATGAAAAGGGAATTTCCAGGGATTTATGGCATAAGGTGGGTGAACAAGGGTATCTATGCCCATGGCTCGATGAGAAGTACGGCGGTTCCGGGGTCGGGTTTGAATACTCGGTGATTATCCACGAAGAGCTGTGCCGGTCTGAGAACACAGGTGTGCTGGGAATGGGTGTCCATAGCGACATTATTGTTCCGTACATTGATCACCATGGAGATCAAAGACAAAAAGAGAAATATCTCCCCGGGTGTGCCAGCGGGGATATTATCACCTCTGTGGCGATGAGCGAACCGGAGGCCGGTTCTGACCTTGTCAGAATACAAACCAAGGCAATCAGGGACGGCAATGACTACCTCGTTAACGGACAGAAGGTTTTTATTACCAATGGTATCCACTGCGATCTGGCGATCGTGGCCGTGAAAACAGACCCAAAAGCGGACCCTCTTCACAAAGGCATCAGCATTCTTCTTGTTGAAAACGGAACCCCTGGGTTTTCCAAAGGCCGCAGTCTCGAAAAAACGGGCGCCCACAGTCAGGATACCGGAGAGCTATTCTTCGAGGATTGTCGAGTGCCTCAGGGAAATCTGTTGGGTGAAGAAGGTGAAGGGTTCAAGTATCTGATGTACAACCTGCAACAGGAGCGCCTGGTCATGACGATGGATGCCCAGGCTACCGCGGAATACGTTCTGGAGAAAACCATTGAATATTGTAAGGTGCGAAATGTCTTTGGGCGTCCTGTTAGCAGATTTCAACACAACACGTTTAAGATCGTTGAAATGGCTACCGAGGTCGAAATGGGTAGAGTCTTCTTCAATTCCCTTGTCGAAGATTTTATTAACGGAATAGACATTACCATGAAGGTGTCAATGGGCAAGTGGTGGATAACCGAGATGGTAAATCGTGTTGCCTACCAGTGTACCCAGCTCCATGGAGGGTACGGGTGTATGAAGGAGTATTATGTTGCGAGGGCGTCCGGGGATGTCCGTTCTATGACCATCGCTGCCGGTACGAGTGAAATAATGAAGATTGTCATAGGAAGAATGATGGGGTTGTAAAGATGGAAGCACGATTTTACAAGGAAGAGCACCACATCTTCCGTAAGGCTTTTAGGGATTTTGTCCATAAGGAGATCAAACCCTATGCGGAAAAGTGGGATGACGAGAAGAAAATCCCCAGGGAAATATGGCATAAGATGGGTAAACAAGGGTATCTATGCCCATGGCTCGATGAGAAGTACGGCGGTTCCGGGGTCGGGTTTGAATACTCGGTGATTATCCACGAAGAGCTGTGCCGGTCTGAGAACACAGGTGTGCTGGGAATGGGTGT
>JBAZOX010000048.1:0-13445 GCA_041648535.1 Desulfobacteria bacterium
TAGCGAGCACCTAAGTTTGAAGGAAAGCGTTGCTTCCTTCGTCAAAAAGGACCATTCATTTGATCGTTTGAGAGACCTGCGTAATGATCCGTTGGGATATTCCAAAGAGGTATGGAAAAAGATGGCCGAACTGGGGTGGATGGGGCTTATATACCCCGAAGAATATGGTGGGCTTGAACTGGATTTTGCTTTTGTAATGGTGTTGTTGGAGGAATTCGGCAGAGGACTTCTGCCGGAACCCTGGATATCAAATGTATTGCTCGGGGGAAATCTTGTACTGATGGGCGGTTCCGAATCCCAAAAGCATGAGGTACTACCCGGGGTGGTTTCCGGTGACTTGATGGTAACCGCCGCATATCTGGAAAATGATGGACGATACGATATCAATTTCTGCGCAACATCAGCCGAGCAAAAAGGCGATATATATTCTATTTCGGGCAAGAAAATATTCGTGCTCGACGGCCTCTCTGCGGACAGGTTCGTGATTACAACCCGCACGTCGGGGTCTGTGGCAGATAGAGACGGCATAACTCTTTTCATGGTTTCCCCTCAGGAAGAGGGTGTTGAACTGACGCCGTTGAAGACCATGGATGGACGTAACGCATGTATCCTGGAATTAAAGGATGTCTCAGTCCCTGGCAGGAATGTCATCGGTGAAGTGGGTAGAGGATATCCTCTGCTGTCCGAGGCTATTGATCAAGCCACCGCAGGCCTTTGTGCGGAGATGGTCGGGGGGATGCAGGCTAGTATCGATTTGACGGTTGCGTATCTTTCCGAGAGAACGCAGTTCGGGAAGCCGATTGGGACATTCCAGACGCCTCAGCACAAGGCTGCGGACATGTTTATCCAGAAGGAATTGGCTCTCTCTTCCGTATATTATGCCATCGCATCCATAGATGAAAAGACCGACGAGAGGGCCTTGGCCGTATCCATAGCAAAGGCAAAGTGTTCTTCCGCCTATATGGAGATAACCAAGGCGGCTATTCAACTATTTGGAGGGATTGGATTTACGAATGAAGGGGATATCGGTTTTTTCCTAAAGCGGGCAAAGGTATCTGAAATCCTTTTTGGAGATACCGATTACCATCTCGATCGGTACACAAGACTAAGCGGTTATTAGAGGGGGTTAAAAAGATGAAAGTTTCCTATTCGAGTGATGAAGAAAGATTTAGGGAGGAAGTGAGGAAATGGTTTGAAGAGAATACCCCTCCTGATGTTAAGGACCAAACGCTTGGAGGAAGCACCCTTGAACACGGTCTGATGTTTAAGTGGCACAAGACCCTTTATGAGAAAGGGTGGATTGTTCCCGAGTTTCCTAAAGAGTTGGGCGGCGCAGGTTTGAGCGAGACGGAACAATTTATCTTCAATTATGAGTACAGCCATTGCGGTGCGCCCAGGCTTAAAACCAAACTCGTTTCGCTCGGAATGTTGGCCCCGTTGCTGTTGCAGCATGGGACCAAAGAGCAACAGGATAGGTTCATCCCTGATATGTTGTCCGGTAAGACTATTTGGTGTCAGGGGTTTTCGGAACCCAATGCCGGATCGGACCTGGCAAGCCTGAATTTGAAGGCTGTACTCGAAGGGGATCACTTTGTTCTCAACGGGCAGAAGACATGGACAAGCATGGCGGACCATGCCGATTGGATTTTCTTGCTTGTGCGAACGGATTCATCCGGAAAAAAGCAGGAAGGTATCAGTTTCTTGCTTGCAGACTTGAAAACCCCCGGCATAATTATACGCCCTATTGAGGCATTGACGGACCACGCGCCTTTCTGTGAGGTTTTCTTTGATGACGTTCGGGTCCCCAAAGAAAATTTAGTGGGGAAGATGGGTGAAGGCTGGAAACTTGCCGGGGCGCTCCTGCAACATGAACGGTTAAATGCCTTTCCAGTCGGCGAACTGATTTATGCCATTGAGACGGTCCGCAAAAATTCAGGAAAAACCATTTATAGAGGGAAACCTCTGATACAGGATCCTGCCTTCAGGAGGAAATTGGCAGCATTGGAGGTAGACTGTAACTCCCTCTTGTATACCTTCTTTCGAATACTGTCGCAGTTAAAGATTGGCTCGGCACCCGGTCCCGAGGCATCATTTCTGAAGGTCTACGGTTCCGAGCTTTATCGGCGCGTAATGGACTTGAATATAGAGGCGCTAGGACCCTATGGCCAGTCCTGGTATAACCTTGAAGAGTTTGGTAATTCCATACACCAGGCAACCATGGGCTGGATTAACTCAACAAGTTTAACTATCTGGGGCGGTTCTTCAGAGATCCAACGAACGGTGATAGCAACCCAGGTCCTTAAGTTGCCTCGCAAATAGAGCTACAGCACAAGTTCTTAATATTGTAGAGCTAAAACAAACCTGGCAGGGGGGGTAGGTCTAAAGAAATTATATCATGATAGTTTTGGTTTATTTTTGATAGACCTCTTTCTCCTCAAATACCTTTTCACCACAGATTATCAAGTCATCCCCCTTTGTCTTTCTGTAAAAACAGCTCCTGTATCCAGTATGACATGCTGCTACTTTCTGATCTACCTTTACTAGTATTGTATCCATATCACAGTCGAAGAATATATCCATGACCCTTTGGGTATGTCCGGAGGTTTCTCCTTTTACCCACATCTTGCCTCTCGAGCGGCTCCAGAAATGGACTTTGCCGGATTCTAAGGTTTTACTAACTGCCTCTCTATTCATATAACCAAGCATTAGTACTTCATTATTTTTGTAATCCTGGATGATGGCAGGTACTAGCCCCTTTTCATCAAATTTTATCTCATCCACTAATCTCATATCACTTCACCACCTCTATTTCATCCTCAATCTCTATTATGCCATCTATTAGCACCCTTGCAAATATCCCTTCCTTTGGCATCACACAGTCGCCAGCCTCGTAAAAGATAGCACACCTGGCATGACAGACCTTACCAATCTGGGTTACCTCCAGCAGGGCATGTTTGCCTATGGTGAGTTTTGTTCCAATAGGCAGTTTTAATAAATCAATTCCCTGTGTGGTTATATTCTCAGCAAAATTTCCAGGACCAACATCCAGCCCCTTATCCCTCATCTTTTGGATGCTCTCAATAGAGAGCAGACTTATCTGACGATGCCAATTGCCGGCATGAGCGTCGCCTTCCAAGCCAAAGCCTTTGATTACCTTGCCTCTATTTATATTTTCCTTCTTGGTACTCTTATCTTTGCTGATGCAGACAGCAATCACCCTTCCTCTTGTAGGATTATTCTCCATGGTACGTAACTCTTTCCCTCGATGTCTTGTATTTAGAGAGCTTTAAAAAAGTATGAATTGGCTCTCAGGGGTAATTACTCCAAAGCTCTCGAAGAGTATATGTTAACAATGTGTGATGTCAAGAAGAATTTGGCAGGTTGCTCTGCACCCAATTCTTTTGACTTGACTACAAAAGCAAATTGCGATAACCTTCAAAACTTAAATTATTTTTCTTTAAGAGGTGAAAGGCACAAGATGGATGAGCAGAGTCAACTTATATTACAGAGGGTTAAGAAGATCGAAGAGCTAAGGCGAGAAGGCATAAATCCCTACGCTAATAACTTTAAAGTGACCCACGTTACTCAGGACATTTTAGAAGAATATAAAGATAAAGGTAATGAGGATTTAGAAAAGGTAAAGGAAAAATTTTCTCTTGCTGGAAGGATAATAGCCATTCGCAATTTCGGTAGGGCTATCTTTGTGCATATACAGGACAGAAAGGGTAAAATTCAGGCATACATACGTGAAGACCTTATTGGGAAAGAGAATTTTAGAATTTCCAAAAAATTCGATATTGGTGATTTTATTGGTATTATTGGGAAACCCTTCCGAACCAAGACCCAGGAATTAACGGTATATGTTGACGAGGTTAAACTTTTAACCAAGGCATTAAGACCCCTTCCAGAAAAATGGCATGGGTTAGTAGATATCGAGACCAGATACCGACAGAGATACCTGGATTTAATTGTTAATCCCCAGGCGAGAGAGATACTTTACAAACGAACTTGTATCATACAGCTTATTAGAGAATTTCTTAATGAAAGAGACTTTTTAGAAGTTGAGACTCCAATGATGCAGTCTATACCTGGAGGAGCTACTGCCCGTCCATTCAAAACCTATCATAACACACTGGGTATGGATCTCTATCTAAGAATTGCCCCGGAATTGTATTTAAAACGATTGGTTATTGGTGGATTGGAAAGGGTCTATGAGATTAATCGAAATTTTCGGAATGAAGGAATATCAACCCAGCATAACCCAGAATTTACCATGCTGGAGTTTTATCAGTCCTATGCCACCTATCTGGATTTTATGGATCTCACAGAAGAGTTGTTAACTCGTATTGCAAGGGCTCTCTTTAATAGTTTAGAGTTTGAATACCAAGGTGTGAAACTCGATTTTACACCACCCTGGAGACGTTTGACTATAAAAGAAGCGATAATAAAATACAGTGAACTTAAGGAAGGGGTTCTCAGGGATAAAGAAAAACTAATGGAATATGGACAAAAGATTGGACTTCAGGTGGATAGAAAAATCAGCTTAGGTAATCTTTTGACCCAAATCTTCGAAGAAGTTGCAGAGCCCAATTTAATTCAACCTACTTTTATTACTCATTACCCCACGGATACCTCCCCCCTGTCTCGCAGGAACGATGAAAACCCGGATGAGGTTGATAGGTTTGAACTTTTTATCTGCGGAAGAGAGATAGCAAATGCTTTCTCAGAACTTAATGACCCAATAGATCAAAAGGAAAGGTTTTTAACGGAACTTAGACAAAAGGGAGAAAGTGATGATGAGTCTGGTATGTTAGACAAGGATTTTATCAAAGCTTTAGAATACGGTATGCCTCCCACTGCTGGTGAAGGCATTGGAATAGATAGGCTGGTTATGCTTTTTACCGATGCTGCTTCTATTCGCGACGTAATTCTGTTCCCCCAACTGAGGAGACGGGAGTAAGTGTGTGTGACTTGATCGTATAGGAATTTTCCTTTTTGGACGCAGGTGAATAGAGTTGTTTGATTGGTTTGATTGGTTTGATGTTGAACATATAACAGCGGGCTTAAGCCCGCTGTTGTGCCTGCTGTTGTGCGGAAATCAGTAGGGGAGGACGTCAATAAACGTTAATCAGAACTAACCGAACAAATAGAACCAATTTAAGGACAGTATGTCTTACGAGCTATTTATCGGGTTAAGATATTTAAAAGCTAAGAGAAAACAGACTTTTATATCTATTATTACCCTTATATCTGTTGGAGGAGTAGCCATAGGGGTTATGACCCTTATTGTGGTAATAGGGGTCATGACTGGGTTTAAGGAGGATCTTACAGGCAAGATCCTGGGATACTATTCTCACATAGTAGTGCTGAAACAGAGCGAAGGGTTGGATGATTATGAAGGGATAATAAAAAAAATTGAGAAGGTAAAAGGGGTGAAATCCGCAACTCCATTTATATATACGCAGGCAATGCTAAGTTCAAAATCCGGTTCTCTGGGAGTAGTTTTACGAGGGGTTGATCCTAAAACAATTGGGAAGGTAATAAACATAGGATCAAATATGAAAGAGGGAAGTTTGCTGAACCTAGAGGGGCCTAGCAATAGTGCTAACTATCCTGGAATTATTATTGGTAAGGAGTTATCGAGGAATTTAGGAATCTTCTACGGTGATACGGTAAATCTGATTTCGCCCATGGGTGTTATGACCCCCATGGGTATGGTGCCCAGAATGAAGAAATTTAAGATTGTCGGTATCTTTGAATCTGGGATGTATGAATATGATTCCTCTTTTTTATATATTTCACTGAAGAATGCTCAAGACTTTATTAATATGCCCGGTGTTGTTACAGGTATAGAGGTTAAGACTGATGATATTTATAGAGTGAAAGAGATTGCTTCCGGGATTGTGAGGGATTTAGGTTATTCATATTGGACAAAGGATTGGATGGAAATGAACAGGAATCTGTTTGCTGCATTAAAGCTGGAGAAGATTACAATGTTTGTAATCTTGATTCTAATAATCATGGTAGCAGCCTTTAATATAGTTAGTACCCTTATCATGGTAGTTATGGAGAAGAATAAGGATATCGCTATCCTTAAATCTATGGGGGCAACTGCCAGTAGTATAATGAAGGTATTTATTATTGAGGGATTAGTAGTTGGGGTTGTCGGCACCTTGCTTGGAACAATTGGAGGCTATGCTTTGGGTTTTCTCCTCAGCGAATACAAATTTATAAAGCTGCCCAGTGATGTATATTATATATCTACCCTCCCCTTTAGGATAGGCAGTGTAGATTCCATTTTGATAGCTATCTCTGCTATTGGAATAAGTTTTCTCGCTACTCTGTATCCCTCATGGCAGGCTTCTAGATTGCTTCCAGCTGAAGCGTTAAGGTATGAATAGGAATGAGTACCGTATCTATCAGAGCAAGAAATCTGTATAAGACCTTTGAATCTAATAATAAAACGGTAGAGGTTCTCAAAGGTATAGATTTAGATATTAAGAAGGGCGATATGCTCTCTATTGTAGGGGCTTCAGGGGTAGGAAAGAGTACGTTGCTTCACATACTTGGAGCAATAGAACGGCCCACTTCAGGCAATGTCTTTTATGACGCTGAAGATCTCTTTTTAATGGACGACAAAAAACTAGCAGGGTTTAGAAATAGAACGATTGGTTTTATATTTCAATTTCATCATCTCCTCCCTGAATTTAATGCCCTTGAAAATACGATGATGCCAGCCTTAATCCGAGGGATCAAAAAGAAAGACGCCTGCATTGAAGCTGAGAATATACTCCAGAAGGTTGGCTTGAAAGATAGGATTACCCACAAACCTGGTGAGTTGTCGGGGGGTGAACAGCAACGGGTAGCTATTGCCAGAGCATTGATACTTAAACCTGAGGTAATACTTGCCGATGAACCCACAGGTAATTTGGACACAAAGACAGGGGATTCAGTGCAAGATTTGTTGATTAATTTGAATAGAGAACTTAAGATAACCTTGGTTGTGGTTACGCATAATAATAGACTGGCAGATAAAATGCCTCGCAGGGTAAGCCTATTGGATGGCATGATTGTTTCAGATGTCTTGTCTTAACTGCTCAGGTGGATAGGCTGTAGGCAGTTAGCCTGTGGGAGGTGACTAACAGCCTTCAGTCTACAGTCTGAACAAACCTGACAGGGCGCAGTGACTAACAGTCTTCAGCCTACAGTCTAAACAACCTGAGTAGTAACCTGATAGTTATCAATTAGGAGGAAACCTAGCCTCGATGTTTAAAAAGATATTGATTCTTTTGGTGTGCTTTTTGAGTTGCCAGATTGCTTATGGCCAAGAAGCTATAAAAATTGGCATCTTTCCTTTTCAGATTAATAGCCCAGAAAACCTGGGCTATTTAAAAGAGAAAATATCAGACATTATGATCTCTCATATCAAAGAAAATGAAAGGACTTCTTTTATAGAAAAATCTGTACTGGAAGCCGAATTAAAGGGAAAATCAGAAGGGGAGATAGATGAAGATTTTGTAAGGAGAGTTGGTATTAAAGTAGGTGCGGACTTTGTAATTTGGGGCAGTTTTACAAAGATAGGAAAAGGCATTAGCCTTGACACCAGAGTTTTAGAGATTAGAGGGCATAAATCACCCATCAGGATTTATATTGATGGCAGGGATCTGGATAGTTTGACCTCCAAACTTGCTGAGTTGGCAAGACACATTAACCTGAAATTACTGGGGAAAGATATAATCGTTAAGATATATATCAAGGGGAATGATAGAATTGAAGCAGATGCCATTAAATCTCATATTGAGAGTAAGGAAGGGGAGGTGCTATCACAAAAGACCTTGCGGGAAGATATAAAACGCATTTACGAGATGAATTATTTTGAAGATGTGAACGTTTCTAAGGCAGATACCCCATCGGGCAAGGAAATAACCTTTGTTGTTAGTGAAAAACCCTCTATCAAGGAAATTGATATAAGTGGTAATAGGTTTATTGAAAAAAAAGACATTATGGAAGTCATAGGTATTAAACCCCGCACAATTTTGAATTTCAACAAAATAGAGGACAGCATCAAAAGTGTACTTAAATTCTACAGGGATAAAGGGTATTGGGCAGCAGAAGTTGACTATAAAGTGTACTATTTGAAAAGAAAGGAAGCTATAGTAGATTTAAGGATTACGGAAAATAAGAAAACCAAAATAAAGAATATTAGATTTATTGATAACAAGGCGTACAGTGATAAAGAATTGAGGGGTATTATTCAGACAGATGAAAAGGGTTTCTTTTCTTGGTTAACTGATTCTGGGGTATTAAAGGAGGATGTTCTACAACAAGACCAAGACAAGATAATCGCATTTTATAGCGATAACGGTTATATAGATATCAAAGTTGGCAAACCTGAGATAACCCACGATAAAGACTGGATATATATTACTGTTCCGATTAATGAAGGCAAACAGTTTAAGGTCGGGAAAGTCGATATTAAAGGTGACTTAATAGAGGAAAAAGAGGAACTTCTGAAGAAATTAAACATGACCACAGGAAAAATATTCAGTCGTCAGTTACTCAGAAAAGACGTAGTTAATCTTACTGATAAATATGCTGGAGCCGGATATGCATTTGCTGATGTAACACCTTTAACCTCTATTGATAGAGAAACTCAATTGGTTGATTTAACCCTTGATGTCCATAAGGGCAAAAAGGTGTATTTCGAGAGGATCTCCATAACCGGGAATACTAGAACCCGAGATAAGGTAATTAGACGAGAGTTAAAAGTTGTAGAAGGTGACCTGTATGACAAAGAAAAATTGAGCAAGAGTTACCAAAAGGTAAATAGATTGGGTTACTTTGAAGAGGTCAGTTTTGATAATGAAAAAGGTACTGATGATGAGAAGCTTAATCTCAATATTAAGGTAAAGGAAAAACCAACAGGGGCAGTAAGTGTGGGAGCCGGCTACAGTTCTGTTGACAATGTTATTGGCATGTTCAATATAACTCAAAACAATCTGTTTGGAAGAGGGCAGAATTTATTTTTTGTTGCTAGCCTGGGTGGACAAAGCTCGAGCTACAACCTAGGGTTTACCGAACCCTGGCTCTTTGATACGCCTGTATCTGCTGGTTTTGACATTTATGATGTTAAAAGAGATTACCTGGACTATAGCAAACACTCTCAGGGTGGTGATATCAGGTTTGGTTTCCCAATAACGGAGGATTATACCAGGGCGTATGCGACTTACAAATATGAAAACGTGAATATAACTAATGTCCTGGATACTGCTGCTACAGTAATAAAAGAGCAGGAGGGGAAAACTGTTACGAGCAGTATAGTACTTTCTCTGGTGAGGGATTCAAAGGATGACCGAATATTTCCAACAAAGGGATCAGAAAACAGCATAGCAATTGAGTATGCAGGCGGTGTTTTGGGAGGCACCAATTATTTCACAAAGTATTATGCTAATACAACGTGGTTTTTCCCCTTATCTTGGGATACTGTCTTTATGTCTCGTGCAAGGATTGGATTTGCACATGGCAATCAAGGCAGAGAGTTACCTCTTTTTGAACGGTTCTTTTTGGGGGGGATAAACAGCCTCAGAGGTTTTAAGGCATATTCCGTAGGTCCTAAGGACCCTGCTACTGGTGATGTTATTGGCGGGAATAAACAATTGCTGTTCAATATAGAGTATATTTTTCCCCTGTTAAAAAAAGCAGGGATTAAAGGTTTAGTCTTCTTTGATGCGGGAAATACCTTCGATGACAACGAAAATTATAGCCTGAGTGGACTGAGGACCAGCGTTGGTGCTGGTATAAGATGGTATTCACCAATAGGTCCCCTTAGACTTGAATGGGGGTATAATATAGCTCCTAGGCCTGGCGAAAAACAGAGCAACTGGGAGTTCGCTATAGGGGTGATGTTTTAGTGGTTAAAACATCAGGATTCGGGGAGTCGAGGGTCCAAGGATTCGAGAGGGGTGCTTAAGATACTAACAAAATCCTTAGAAAGTAAGTATTTGAACACTGGAATCCTTTTTGCCAACTAAATTTTTAGAAGGAGTTAAAAATGAAAAAACTAGGTTTGATTTTTATTTTATCTCTAGTGTTATCTTTTCCTAATTTTGTTTTAGGAGCTGATACTCTTAAGATAGGATATGTTGACTTGCAGAAGGCATTAAATATGTCTGATACAGGGAAGGAAGCACAAAAAATCCTTTCTGAAAAAGCAATAAAGGTTCAAAAAACTCTTGGAGAAAAACAAGAGAAACTAAAAAAGCTGAAGGACAGCATAGAAAAACAGGGTTTAATATTGAGCGAAAAGGCAAGAACGGAAAAAGAAAAAGAATACCAGAAAGAATTGAGGGATATTGAGAGGTTATATAAAGACTCTCAGGATGAATTTAAACGCGAAGAGATCGAAATTAGTCAAAAGATAATTGATGAGTTGAGAAAGAGCATTAACAAAATTGGGGGAGAAGGCAATTATACCATAATACTTGAAAAGACCAGGAGTGGAATACTCTATGCCTCTGATGTTGTGGATCTGACCGATAAAGTTATAAAAGCCCACAATGAGCAGAGAAAACAAAGCAAGTAATGGGTTCGTACTAATAAAAGGCTATTAGCCTGTAGCCTACAGCCTAATAGCCTTTTAATATAACCTGTGAACTATTACCTTATGTAGGGGGAAAAATGATAAAGAAGAGTCTGCAAGAGTTGGCAGATTTTATCAATGGTAAAGTGACAGGTGATGCTAATATTATCATTGCCGGAATAAGCAGTATCGATGAAGCAAAAAATGGGGAGATAACCTTTATTGCCAGCCCCAAGTATTTGTCGATGGTAAGAACCACTAAAGCTTCTGCAATAATAGTTTCCTCCGATTTTAAAGATTCTGAAAAACCCCTTCTGTGTACTGATAACCCCTACCTGGCTTACGCAAAGATTGCCGGCTTATTTCACAAAAAGCCTTACCATGCAAGAGGTATTGATCCAAACGCCGTTATTGGGAATAATATAGAGATTGGAATAGATGTATCTATTTATCCTTTTGTATATGTGGGTAACAATGTGAGGATTGGGGACAGGGTATCCCTGTATCCTGGGGTATATATTGGTGATGATGTACACATTGGTGAAGATACTGTAGTCTATGCAAATACCTCTATCCGTGAAGGATGCAAAATTGGCAAAAGAGTTATAATCCATTGCGGGACTGTTATTGGTAGTGATGGTTTTGGCTTTGCCAAAGATGGGAAGGTGTACCACAAGATTCCCCAGGTTGGTATAGTCCAGATTGATGATGATGTGGAAATCGGTGCCAACAATGCCATCGATCGTGCAGCCCTGGGGAAAACCTGGATTAAAAGGGGGGTTAAAACCGATAATCTGGTACAAATTGGTCATAATGTAATTATTGGAGAGGATACAATTATAGTTGCCCAGGTGGCTATAGCAGGAAGTGCAGAAATAGGCAATAATGTTGTTTTAGCCGGTCAGGTTGGTGTAGGGGGTCATCTGAAAGTAGGGGATAATGTTACGGTTGGAGGGCGGTCTGGCATTACTAAAGATATAGCACCAAACCAGATTGTTTCAGGCATTCCGGCAATCCCTCATAAAGAGTGGTTAAAGTCCCAGGTATGTATTACCAAGTTGCCGAAAATGAGAAAGTCTTTAAAAGAGTTAGAATCAAAGGTAGAAAAGATAGAGAAAAAAATCAAATCTGAACTGGAGGGATAAAATGTTAGACATTATAGGTATTATGAAGGTTTTGCCCCATAGGTACCCCTTTCTTTTAATTGATAGGATATTAGAAATGGATAAGGGAAAAAGGATTGTAGCTATCAAAAATATTACTTTTAATGAACCCTTTTTCCAAGGGCATTTTCCTGATTACCCTATTATGCCTGGAGTTTTGTTAATTGAGGCAATGGCTCAGGCCGGGGGAGTCCTGGCTTTTTTGAGTTATGAACCTGAAAGGGTTAAGGATAAGAATTTTTACTTTTCCAGCATAGATAAAGTTAAATTTAGAAAACCTGTATTGCCAGGTGATCAAGTAAGGTTTGAAGTAGAAGTAATTAAACATAGAAGTTTCCTGTGGAGATTTAGTGGCAAGGCGTTCGTTGGGGAATCTTTGGTTGCTGAAGGCGAATTGCAAGGTATAATATCTAATAAGTAATATAAATTATGGGATTTGTGGTCTGACCCAACATTTTCAAACGGTTCACCGTTCACCGTTCACTGTTGAACCCTGAATCCTGAACTGTGAACTCTGAACTGAACTATGCTACGGGTCTGCCCCCGCATTCCGAGGAGAATTTTACAAAATGATACATCCAACAGCGATTGTTCATCCAAAGGCAGAGTTAGATGAAGGGGTGGAAATAGGACCATATTCTATAATAGCCGAGAATGTCAAGATTGGTAAGGATACAAATGTAAGCTCTCATGTAACAATAGAAAAATTTACACAGATAGGGGAGCGGTGTCATATATATCAATTTGTATCCATTGGAACCCCTCCGCAGGATTTGAAGTTTAAAGGGGAAAAATCTGATTTGATCATTGGTGACGATAATACTATCAGAGAGTTTGTAACCATAAATAGGGCATCCTCCCATGGTGGAGGTGTAACAACGTTAGGGAACAATAACTTTCTTATGGCATATTGCCACGTAGCCCATGACTGTAAAATAGGAAGCAATATCATAATGGCCAATGCCGCTACCCTTGCTGGGCACATTGAAATAGAAGACTTTGCGATTATTGGTGGATTAGTTGCCATCCATCAGTTTGTTAGGGTTGGGGCTTATTCAATTATTGGGGGGGCCTCAGCGGTTTCTAAGAATGTCCCCCCCTACGTTATGGCTGTGGGCAATAGAGCTAGATTATTTGGCCTGAATATTACAGGGCTTAAGAGAAACAATTTTTCCGAAGCCACAATAAACAACCTTAAGAAGGCCTACAAGATTATATTTAGATCAGGCATGACCCTAAATAATGCATTAGAGAAAGTGAAGCTCGAACTTCCTGATTCAGAAGAGGTTAACAGTCTTGTAGGGTTTATCCAAAAATCTGAAAGAGGTATCTGTAGATAATGGAAAAGATCGGCTTAATTGCTGGAAACGGTAAACTACCCATTGTATTTGCCCAGGTTTTAGCGCAAAAGAATTTAAAAGTGACAGCTGTTGCTCATAGAGGAGAGACTCTTGATAGCCTTGAAAAATACGTTGACAGAATCTTCTGGATTGATGTGGGACAACTTCAAAGGTTAATCGAAATATTTAAGAAGGAACAGATCAGTAATGTAATAATGGTTGGGGGGGTGACTAAAGCATCGATGTTTTCTGGGATAAAACCTGATGCCAAGGCAATATCCCTTCTGTCAAAATTGGCGCATAAGAAAGATGATTTATTATTGCGTTCTTTTGCAAAAGTATTAGAAAAAGAAGGGATAAATG
>JBAZOX010000049.1:0-12896 GCA_041648535.1 Desulfobacteria bacterium
TGCCAAGGTTCAACTTTGCGTAGCCCTTTTTTAGATCAAACCCGGTCTTCTCATTGTTATCAAGGTTTTGGTTGTACTCAAATATAGGCTGGTAGTACAGGGATATGGTATTGAAAAACTCGCTGTGTCCTGATATCTCCATAGAGGCGTTATGGTTGTCCCCGTACCGAATACCATCATTATTATATATTGTGTAGTTCCCATCGAGCAAATGGTATCCAATCTTCATTTCATCTATAGGTTTTATGAAGGTCTTAACCTTAACATCACCTATCATCCCAATATTGCTTAATTCATCACTGAATTCCTTTTTAAGCCTTTTCAGGAGATAGAGGGTTAAACCATCTACCTCGTACCCAGGTTTCCTCTCTGCCATTAAACCCATTGCCTCACCGGTCAGCCTGGCCACTTCCGTCCTGGTTAGCGGCCTCGTATTCATTAACCCACTCTCTATCAATCCAAACGAAGCCAGCCTTTCCAACGCGGGGTAAACCCAACTATCTACATTGACATTTACCGATGTTCCAGAAAGTGCTGGGATAGGCAGCACAATGATCAAAAGGGCAATCAGGATAATCTGCAGGATACCCTTTATTTTTATGTAATCTCTTGGCATTTCCACCCTTTAGTCTAATGTCTGAAGTCTATGGTCTAATGTCTGAATCATATTGTCCGGTCGATTAGGCTTATAGGTAGGAATAAGTTCGTGGAGGGTACGAATAATGGCTTGGGTATCTTGCAGTTTTGCAAAATTCTTCAATTCTTCGACTTTTCGAAATAATAAATCCTGCGAAAATGCCTCTTTAATTCTGGCCTTGAAGATATTGGGATGAACAGTAGACTCAACCCCTTCCTCTGCGGTCAAAAGCTCCTCAAAAAGCTTCTCCCCGGGCCGAACCCCAGTAAAAACAATAGGAATATCCTTCTCAGGCTCCAGACCGGAAAGTCTTATAAGTTCACAGGCTACATCGTATATCTTTATTGGTTCGCCCATATCCAGCACAAAGACCTCTCCACCTTTTCCCATAGCTCCGGCCTGTAAGACTAAAAGAACTGCCTCGGGAATGGTCATGAAATAGCGCTTCATCTCAGGGTGGGTGACGGTCACCGGCCCGCCGTGCCTGATCTGTTCCTGGAAGAGGGGAATAACACTACCCCGGCTCCCCAAGACATTCCCGAACCGTACAGCTACAAATTGGGTTGTTTCCTTGTGGTTTAGGTTTGTTATAACCATCTCGGCCACTCTCTTGCTGGCGCCCATAACACTGCTTGGATTGACCACCTTGTCTGTAGAGATGAGGATAAACTTCTCCACCCCATTCTTATAAGAAAGCTCACTCAGGATCTTTGTCCCCGTGATATTTACCCTGACAGCCTCTTCGGGAAAATCCTCTATTATGGGAACATGCTTGTATGCTGCGGCATGGAACACTACCTGCGGAGCAAAGTTACTGAAGATAGAACCCATCTTATCTTTATCCAGAATGTCTCCCAGTGCAGGATGAGTGGAAAGGTAAGGATGATGTTCTTTTATCTCCCCGCTTATATGAAAAAGCGCTGTCTCATCAATATCCAGAAGTATAAGCATTCGTGGGTCAAACCGGGAAATCTGTCTCACAAGTTCTGAACCAATAGAGCCTCCTGCCCCTGTTACCAGGATTCTTTTCCCCTTTAGATTGGTTTCTACCCGATCATATTCGATCTCTACGGGCTCTCGACCCAATAGATCCTCCAGATCAACCTTTTTGATATCCAGGATGCTGATATTCCTGGACATAATCTCTCTGGTGCCTGGTATAATATAAATCTCATCTATCCCTGCTTTGTGAAGGTAAGAGACAATATCTCTGATATCCTTGGGAGAAGCTGAAGGCATGGCAATCACGGCTAACTCCACATTTAGCCTTTCCGAAATCCTTGGAATATTCCCCCTCCTTCCTACAACCTCAACACCGTGTATGGAGACCTTATTTTTTGCTGGATCGTCGTCTATAAAGGCCACTGGCAAATAAGGGGATTCTTTTGCCCTCTTCATATCCCTCACAATCTGTTCCCCGGCATTTCCAGCCCCGATAATTAATGTGTTTTTCTTTTCAACATCAGGGTATCTTTTTGACTGAAAAAAAACCCGCTTAGAAATCCTTAGTCCCCCAGCCATGAGGAGTGAGAGGGCATAATCTATCAAGAATATTGAGCGGGGGAAGCCCTTAAATGACCCATTGTAAGCAAGAAACAGGATTAAGGTTGAGATAATCAATGAACCCAAGGTTTGAGTTTTGAATATCTTTACAAGCTCGTAGAGACCCACATATGACCATGAAAACCGGTAGATTTGAAAAAAGTAGAAAACAAGGATCTTAATGCCCACAAACAAGGAAAGATATACGTAAAATTGTCCCAGATAACCCTTTGGAATCAACCCTTCAAAGCGGAGGTAGAAGGAAAGATAAAGGGCCAGACTAAAAATAACGACATCCGAGACCAAAAAGAACAGGGTTCTTTTCAGTACGGTCGTTTTGAAGAGTTTTTTTAAGAAAGGATCGGGAGTCATTACTGTTATTAGATGTCAGTTAGATATTAGGTAACAGTTCACGGTTCTCAGTTTACAGTTTACGGTAATTACAACAGCAGGCTTAAGCCCGCTGTTATATAAAGCTTGAAGCATTTTTGCCAACTGTTAACTGCAAACCGTGAACAGATAGCATGATAAAATGCCCCTTCATGCTCAATCCTTGGTTGCCTTGCCAGTAAAGAAATTATCATAGAAAGACCTTACTGTCAATTGTATTTTGTACCCCCCTGGTATCTATAAAGATACTTGGGAAGAGTGAAATGACGGAAATCGCTTGTTGGTTCAATGAGTTTATGAGTAATTAGTGTTGTAAAAACTGGACATATCTGCTGATTATGGCAAACTGTTGGTTCTCTGCGCACTCTGTGAGATATAAGGCATTTTGGTTTTCATCCGTGAACATCTGCGGCGAAATGACGGTTTCTTCAGTGGTTTACCCCTTCAGTTTTTATAACTTTATAAAAAGTTAACCATAATATCTTGAGATCAAAGAGGAACGACCTGTTTTTCAGATAATACTCATCGAACTCAACCTTTATCGGGATCGGCAATTCATCCCTTCCGTTTACCTGCGCCCATCCGGTCAAGCCAGGCGTAAGAACATGCACCCCCTTTTCCGTCCTTAGAGAGATTAGGTCATCCTGATTAAATAAGGCGGGCCTTGGTCCCACAAAACTCATATCCCCCTTCAAAACGCTCCATAATTGTGGCAATTCATCCAGACTGAATCTCCGCATAAAAGAACCTATAGGGGTAAGGTATTTGTCAGGACTTTCAAGCATATGAGTCGCAACTGCAGGTGCATAAATTTGCATAGTACGAAACTTCGGCATCTTAAAAATACTGTTATTCCTCCCCACTCGGTCTGACCAATAGAGCACGTGCCCCCTGGATGTGAACTTGACCAACAGTGCGATCAGGAACATGGGCAGACTAAAAATACCAAGCAGCAATACAGCCATTATCACATCGAATATGCGTTTCATACACTAAATGCAGTTATGAGTTTTAAGTTTTGAGTTACTTGAAGAAGTAGTTTTCACGATAGATGTAAGTATATTTGCAATTGATTCTGATTCAGCCAAAAGCGGTTCTATTTCGGGTTTTGAGATTATTTCGCTGTCCCGAAGTAATCTAAGCCAGTAGTTTGTTTCCCGTGCCTCTTTTGAAGATATTGACATTTTTGATGAAAAATCTGCTCTACTCTGTCCAGCTAAGGCTTCCTCAACGTTTGCACCAATACTCGTTCCTGATTTAAGTAGCTGCTTTGATAAAACAAACTCGTTTTGTTTCAATAGAGTTTTATACAACCCAATAATTTTCAATGCAAAGAAATAGCTTTTCTCTTTTATCAAGCTCTTTGTCATAGCCCATAACTCAAAACTTATAACTTAAAACTCAAAACTATCTTTTCCCTGTATCTCTCTAATCGTCTCTTCCCAACCTTAACCATATGTTCCATCCAACACAGGAATATTAATCAGTTTCTTAACGAATTCCTCATTCTTTATTTTTTGGTATAAGATTTTAGTAACATCCGGTAAAATGACCTTTTCACCGCAGGAGGGACATTCTTCATGTGACACATTTTTTACTAAATACAGTACGCCTGCGATTCTCAGGTCAATTTCTCCCCTTTTACCGGTCATTTCATGATGACATGCAGCGCATTTCATTTTTTAAGAATCCTCCTTTTAAAGCCGCTTTCCCATTCATCCGGCCTTAATCTCGGATCATAGGCAGTAATTATCCAAACCGGATCAACAGAGCATTGCACATGAATAATTCTACCCTTTTCGGTTTCCCCATAAATAAGGATTCTGTGTCCATATTTATCTTCCGGATAATCTTCAATGACTTCACCTGACATTATAGCATATTCAACATCATTTGGCTCGATATCCCGTTCAATGCATCGTTCAAAACCATGGATAGTAAAACGATAATCACCTTTTTTAACAAGCTTTTTAATAGCCCTGATCATAAGGAACCATTTATCTTTTTTTGTATCTCATAACTTGAGTCCCCTGATCGCCGCATTTCTTTAATCGTTTCCTCCCAACCGGCAGCCTCTTTTGCCGACAACTGACCTTTGATCTCCGACCTCTGTCTTCTGCCCTCCGTCCCTTTTCCGAGTCATAGAAAGACCTCGTTATCAACTGTATTTTGTAGGTTTGACCCTAAAACCCTCATAGCCCATAACTCAAAACTTATAACTTAAAACTCAAAACTCAAAACTATCTTTTCCCCGCATTTCCCTGATCGTCTCTTCCCAACCAGTCTTTAAATCATACTGCGGTACAAAACCGAGTTTCCTTTGAATGAGACTGCCGTCAACAGCAATATCTTCGGTGTATTTGTCGACTGTCACACGTGTGATTGGAGAGTGGCGGCCAAAAAACCGTGCTCCATCTTCCAACATGCCCGCTACAAAGCGCACAGGGGCAACCGGCAAAGAAAACCTTGGCGGCCTTCGTCCAAGCCCTGCACAAATAGCTGCAATAATCTCATTTAACGTGTGAAATCCACCATCAGAAACATTGTGGATACGTCCTGCAGCATCCGGGGGGTGCTGTACCGCCAATACTGCCGCTCTCGCTGCATCCTTATCGCAAACCAATGTACGCCTGTTCCGACCACCTCCGATGGGAATAAAGCGATGACGTTCCAAGGCTCGCGTCAGCCATTCGTAGTTTCCCTTGATACGGGAACCATAGACCGCACCCAGGCGCAACACAGTTCCCAATGGTTGACCGTTGGAGCTTCTTGCATTCAAGACAATCTGTTCGGCATCAAGTTTCGTCTGGGCATAAAAAGTGTCAGGATGAGTTGGCGACAACTCATTGAGCACGCAACCCTCTGAAGGCCCATACACTGCAATCGTGCTGAACAAGACAACGCGCTTCACACCCGCCTTAATTGCAGCTTCAACTACCGTCGCTGTTCCGCCGACATTGACGCGCTCGTATTTTTCACGTAATTCAGGCGGAGGATTGACAATGTGTAGGAGCGCCGCCATATGAATGACTGCATCCACACCTTGCATTGCAGATTGGACTGCCGCCTTGTCCGTGACATCGCCCAGCAAGACTTCCACGTTCTGCGGAAATATGCCCGTTGTTGGAACATCAATGGAGAAGGCGCGAATCTGACATCCTGCTTGGTGTAGCGCGTGAACGACACGCGGACCAACAGCACCTGTTGCACCAGTAACGAGAATAAATTTACTTCTGTCCAACAAATTAATCCGATCGTATTGATTTGGAAATGAGATATTCAATATAGAAACAAGGGCTTCAAATCCTTAATACTTCTTCCAAACTACCCGGTTGACATAATCGGTATAACTCAAAATGATGCGCAGGACTTTCTTAGAAACGTTTTCCACATCATAATCCTGAACCAACCTGAATTCTCTCTTATCCTTCGAATATTGCGTGGTTACAACATGGATGGATTCCATGACCTTCTTCGCCTCCAATCCACACATGATCAGAGTTCCTTCATCCATCCCCTCGGGACGTTCATGCGCCTGACGGATCGTTACCGCCGGGAAGTTAAGGATGGACGATTCCTCTGTAATCGTGCCGCTATCAGAGACAACGCAGAAGGCATGCATCTGGAGTTTCACATAATCAAAAAACCCCAGAGGTTTTAAAAAATGGATCAGGGGATTAGAATCGTTAATACGCATTTCTTCAAGTTTCTTTCTTGTTCGGGGATGCGTGGAAACGATCAGCGGCATCCCATAATGCTTTGCGATGAGCTGCAAGGATGCCAACAGATTCCGGAAATTTTCCTCGTTGTCTACATTTTCTTCACGGTGCGTACTTATAACGAAATATTCTCGCGGATGAAGCTGGAGTCTTCCAAGGACATCAGAACCCTCGATTTGAGACATGTAGTAGGAAAGGACTTCTTTCATAGGAGATCCCGTCTTGATGATGGTTTCCGGTCTCAGTCCCTCTGCCAGCAAGTAACGGCGAGCATGTTCCGTTAACGGCATATTGATGTCACTTAAGTGGTCAACGATCTTGCGGTTTATTTCCTCCGGTATGCGCTGGTCGAAGCTTCGATTGCCTGCCTCCATATGAAATATCGGGATTTTGCGACGCTTTGCAGAAATAACGGCAAGACAAGTATTGGTATCACCGTAAAGCAACACTGCATCGGGCTGCTCCTTAGCCATCACTTCGTCGGATTTTGCAATTACATTACCTATGGTTTGGGCAACAGTTTCGCCGACAGCATCCAGAAAATAGTCAGGTTTCCTTATACCCAACTGGTTAAAAAATATCTCGTTCAACTCATAGTCATAATTCTGTCCTGAATGCACCAAGATATGTTTAAGATGCTGATCCAACTCCCTTATAACCATGCACAATTTAACAATCTCGGGACGGGTACCCACAATGGTCATAACTTTTATTGACACAATCCGATCTCCCTCCAATTTTATTTAAGACACCCTTAATCTATATCTGAATTAGCCTAACAGTTCACCGCCCTTGTACAAATCCACATCCTCTACCATCAAGCCATGCCTTTTTAGCAATGCACTTGTCCCCGACAGATCGAGAACAGTATCCACTGAACTAAATTCCTTGTTCAATGCGCTCATCCGTGGCTCCTCTCCATCCATTAATTCAGGAAGCATTGGCCTTATTGCATAATAATTACCCCGCTTTACGGATCGTGTGGCCTCTTCCTCGGAAATCATAATCTCGTGTATTTTTTCAGCTGGTCTTATACCGATAATCTTTATTTTAATATTACGGGCACCTATTAGCGTTTTGGCAATGTTCATAACAGTAGCAGCAGGAGCATTAGGAACGTAGGTCTCTCCACGCTTTGCATCCCGCAATGCCGCAAATACTGTGTCAACCGCCTGATCCAGACTAAGGAGAAAGCGGGTCATCTTTGGCACAGTAACCGTAACAGGTCCGCCATTTTTTATCTGATCGTGAAATAATGGAATAACCGAACCGCGGGAAGCTAATACATTACCGTAACGAACACAGATAAAACGAGTCTCTGGATTAAGTATATTTGCTGCGATAATAATCCGTTCCTGAATCGACTTTGTCATCCCCATTACGTTTACAGGTTTACATGCCTTGTCGGTGCTAATAGCAATAACAGTAGATACGGGATAACTGTTTTCCTCAATTGCACGTACAATATTTGCTGCACCAATACAGTTAGTCAAAACTGCCTGAGTGGGGAAATATTCGCAAGCAGGAACCTGTTTCAATGCTGCAGCATTAACTACAATATCGGCATTTTTTACAGATGCACAGACATCGGCGTAATTTCGTACATCGCCGATCCGGAACTCAAGCACATTCATGAAATTGCGATAGATTACCTCATCAGTAGCAACAAGCTTATGCAGGTATGACATCCGCATATCATGCTGCTTTGCCTCATCTCTGGACAAAACGATAACCTTTTTTGGTGTTCCCAATTCTCCAGTCAGTACACGGCGAACAAGAGTCTTACCCAGTGACCCGGTTCCACCGGCCACCAAGATTGTTTTTCCTTCGAAAATCATTATTCCCTCCCCGTAATATCTTTACTCAACTCCTCGACCATTGCTTCCCATGTTGGCGGTGTATAGTTAAATTCCTTGCGAAACTTTGTTGAGTCAAGGCTTCGGTTGCACCGGATGGTTTCGTCAGGGATAACCTCCACATCGATATGCATCTTATCGCCAATCAGCCTTAACAGATCGAATTTACTTATCGGTTTACTGGATACATTGTAAAGCCCGGAAGCGTCGGGATAATCCAATAGCAATTTCTCGATTACATGGCATAATTCCAGGGTCGTCAGCCCCGTGTAGATAGCGTTTTTAAAACCACGTACGACATCTTTTTGAGACAAAAACCACTCCCAAAGTTCAGTACCATCATGAATCTCTTTTCCGATAAAGGAAGATCTCAACGTAAGAACGTTGTTTCCTGTAACCTCACCCAAAGCCTTGGTGCGCCCGTAAAGATCAGTAGGGTTTGTCGGGGCATCGTCCGAATAATGACCTGTCGTTCCATCAAACACACAGTCCGTGCTGAAATGAATCAACTTCGCGTTCACATGTGCCGCCAGTTTGACCAGTTTATGCGGGAGCATGGCATTCAAGATGATACTGGGAATGGGATTTTGCGGTTCTTCTCGCCTTTTCGTTATTCCAATGCAATTCAGGATAACATCCGGCCTGATAACCCTTAATGCGCCCTCAAGCATTCGAAAATCCATGGCATCAATGTGATCGATAACCCGGTCGCTTCCATACAGGCGGTCATCTCCATAATCCCCTATGCCTTTGCGAATGATAGTATATGTATCGGGAAAGCGCGGAGAAAGGCGCTCCCACAATGTATGACCAAGCATACCTGTTCCACCCAAGATAACGAGACGCATACTTACCGTTTTCTCCCGACTAATTCTGAAAGCCAGCCATCCAGACGATCCAGAAGCATACGGGATTCAAAATTCTTTTCAAAATAAACCCTCCCTCGCAGGGCCATTTTTTCACGATCATCAGCCGTCATATTGTATGCTTTCAAGACGGTTTTGGCCAGTGACTCCGGATCTTCCGCAGGGCAAGTCAAACCTGCGCCAGCTTCTTCAACGACACGAGCCCCTTCGCCGTCAAGGGCCGCAATGATAGGCCGCGCGCATGCCAGATAGGATTGAACCTTTCCCGGGATGGTCAGAGCGAAGATGGGCTCTTTTTTCAGGGTGACCAGCAGCACATCGGCCAGTGCAAAAAAGTGCGGCATCGCTTCCACGGGGTATAGGCCAATGAGATGAACGGTTGCCGAAAGACCCCTGAGGTTTATCTGTTCTTCAACCCAGTGGCGCATGCGCCCCTCACCAATAATCACCCAGTGAATATCTTGATACGTTTTAATTTGTTCCGCAGCACTGAGAATCGTCCCAAAATCCTGGGCCGCGCCAATATTGCCTGCGAATACTATCTTGAAACCGGGAGGCATCTTGGCATGCTCTGGCGCTTCTGTTTCCAGAATTATCGGTTGGTAAAGTTTCTCAGCACTGTTTGGATAATACTGGATTCGGTCAGGCGAGATGCCATACCTTTCAATGTATGATGAAAAAGACCGCGATTGTGTGAGGATCAGATCGCAACCATGATAAATGAAACGAATCACCATCCGCACCATTTTCAAAATAAGAGGTGAGCTGACGTTCCCTGTGGCGGAAAGGCTCTCAGGCCATATATCCTGCCCCCAAAACACCACGGGTGCTTTTTTGATTTTTTTAAAAAGCATGGTCGGAATCCCTTCCGTGAAAGGTGACAGGCTGAAAAAAATTAGATCAAACCTTCCCCTGCAGTAGAGTGGACCGAGAAGTGTCGCACACAAGGTAAAGGACAGGTAATTGATGATTAATTGGAAGGTCCTGCCTTGGCCGCGAGGAATGAGAGGAACCCTGACAACCCTGACGCCGCCATAATTCCCATCCCTTTTACTGAAAACTCCGTACCCAGGATAGAATTGTCCCTGAGGATAATTAGGAATACCCGTTAATACTGTAATGTCGTGTCCTTTTTCACTTAAACCGAGGGCAAGATCATTGATGCGAAAATTCTCCGGCCAGAAATATTGGGAAACAATCAATATCTTCATATTATCTTTCATCCAGTATTCCTTGGTATAGTTTTAAATATTTATCAGAAATAACATCCCAGATAAAATGCTCCTTTACATATTTCTTTAAGTTTTCCCCCATGATTTTCAGACTCTCCCGATTATTCATCATGTTGGACAAACCTTTGTGTAAACCTTCAACAGTAGCCGGAACTACTTTCCCTCCGCCACAATCGGCAACCTCGGCGAATCCACAGCAGTCGGTTAGTAAAACCGGTGTCCCTGATATCCCAGCTTCCAGTGCAACGATGGACATGGCTTCCTGCCGGGAAGGAATAACCAGCAAATCGGCTGCATGATAAGCATGGGACTTGTCCTTATCTCTCAAGAAACCGACGAAATGAACCCGGTCTTCTATATGGTGGGTAGTCACCATATCCTTCAGCATCGGCAACATTCCTTCATCAGGTCCCGCAAATACCAAGTGATAGTCCTGAATCCTGTCTTTTAAATAACAGAAGGCATCTAGGAGCAAATCAGGGCCCTTGATAGGATTCAACCGTCCGACGAAAAGGATAAAAGAATGATTGCTCAGGCCATACTTATTGCGGAAATCGGCGTCATCTTTTGATAGGTAGTTTTCTCTGTCGATTCCATTAGGAATGACGGATACACGATCCAGATGAACACCGTATTGCTGAAACTGGAAGACCTCATCCGCTGTGATAGCAATATGTCCGCTAGCATTGTAGATGATCCGCTTGCCAATGACCCAATTGTAGAACTTCTTGAGCCATTTGGATCTGCCATAAACAGGAAGGGCTCCTGCTGGACACACCACGTAAGGCTTATGGAGATACGCCGTAACAGAATAGACCAGGGCATTGATAAAAGTCCAGTGTCCCATAAGGTGCACCAAGTCACTTTCTTTCACAAGACTCAGGATATGCCGGAAAGTGAAGCGGGGAATATAAAACCGCTCGAAAAGACAGGGCAAAACGATGACCCGAATCCCTTCCAAAGCCTCCAGACGTTTCCCATTAATGCCCATGCCAGTGGTGAGAATTGTGCATTTCACGCCAGATCTGGCCAGAAAACGGCTCATCTGAAAGGTTCTTTCTGCTGTTCCACCGCCCCTCACAGGATCAAGGCTCATATTGACATTCAGTATTTTCAAGATTAGCCCCTTTGCTCCTCTCAGGAATGCGTTGACTGGTACCAGTCAGCAAAACGGGATAATCCCTCCTGGAAGGAAAGGGGTTTCTTGAATCCCGCTGACAGTATATTCCCACAGTCATAGACGAGGGCTGGATTTATGTTAGTCCTCCCGGACAGTCTGAGCAGTATTTTCAAAATCAGAAAGGACAAAGGGATGACGGGGAATTGGTATGCCCTGTAACCCAGGCGCTTCATAAGATATCTCTCCACATCGTGATAGTTGTTGAAAGGGTCTTCATCCTCTGAGATGATGAAGACTTCACGGTCTATCTTACTATCCGTAAAGATAAGGAAGGCAATAGCGGAGACGACATTCTCGATAGAAACGAGGTTCATGCGGCGATACTGAAAGACACAGGACTTCAAATAATTTACCGCTCGATTCCCACAGCGCAGGTCATCGGCCATTTTCAGGAGATTTTTTCCGCCCATTCCGAAAATAGCCGTCGGGCGCAGGATGACCGCCTCAAATAGACCCTTTGATTTTTCCAGGAGTATCTTCTCCACTCCTTCCTTGGTGATTTCGTATTCCTTAAGGGGATGGGTCGGAGTGTCTTCAGTAACCCTGTCGACATGTAACCTCCCAGAAACAACGGCTGTACTGCAATGAATCAGACGCTTGATCCCGACCCTACCGCAAGCCTCTGCCAGATTGACCATGGCCGTAAAGTTTTCCTCCTTGGGTCTCCCACTGAGATGGACGAGATTGACCACGGTACAACCAGCTTCGATAAATCCGTTCAAGGTCTCGGGTTTAAGGAGGTCTCCTTGAACCAGGGAAATCCCCGTCCCTTTATTGAGCGGTACGTCGGCATTGTTGTGAACCATCAGTTTAAGGTGGAGGTTACTCCACGATGACAGATGTTTCAAAAGATGAGTTCCCAGGAAGCCGCTTGTTCCCGTTATAGCGATTACTGACATAGATAATAAACATGCCTCTCTGGAAGGATAGCCCCCTGCCGGTCCGCTAAAACAAATAACGCCTTATTAACTGATGTCACCATCTGATCCAGGATTACCCCTATTCACCATCTGGGAAAGCTTTCTCCGTTTTAAAAAATAATAGAAATCCAGTCCTCCCGTGATGATCTGTTTTAGATAATCCAGTGGCTGATCAAGATTGATCTCCTCTCTTGTCAAGCATAAGCGGTGAGTACTTCCTGTGTTGATTCCCCGTAATCCGGAGCAGCAGTATTGATATCTTCTTCCAATCATCTGTAAGGACTGGGGATCAATGCTGGTAATATCGCCGAAGGGGTAGGCAAACCAGTCAGTCTTACGGCCCAGTTTTTTCTCGAGGAAATCCGCAGGGGAAACGATCTCATCTACCAGGTCTCCCTCAGTTCTCTGCTCGGATAGTCTGCTATGATTCATGCTGTGGGACCCGATTTCGTGACCTGTCGTAGAGAGGAAATTTAAATCATTCCAGGAAAGGGGCTGGAGTTCCGGTGTCATTTCTAAGAAATCGGAGCGCCTCATAGGGCCCTTAATAAAAT
>JBAZOX010000050.1:0-12881 GCA_041648535.1 Desulfobacteria bacterium
AGAGTTCATGTATCTCCCCTCGGGAAAATACCTCAAACCCGCTGTCCTGGGATATGACCAGTTGGCAGCAGACCTCTTATGGCTTCAGGCGGTCCAGTATGTGGGGGGTAAGGAGCAGTCGGTCAGAGGGTACAAGTGGCTCTATCATATCCTCGATATTGTAACCACCCTGGACCCAAAATTTCACTATGTCTATCAATCAGGGGGGGTTATTCTTTCCGTCTATGCCCACAGGATAGAGGAGAGCAATGAGCTCTTGAAAAAGGGGTATAGAGAAAACCCAGGGGTGTGGCAAATCCCCTTTTATCTTGGATTCAATCATTTCTTCTATCTGGATGACTACCAAACAGCGGCCTCTTATATCACCAGGGCCAGCCTCCTCCCCGGTCGTCCCGCTTATTTGCCCAAGCTGGCGGCCCGACTCTATGCCCAGGCAGGAACCCCGGAACTGGCCATAGAATTTTTATATAGGATATACCAGAGCACCACCGATGAGAGGCTAAGGGAAGAGTTACAGATCAGGATCAAGGAAGTGATAGTGGAGAGAGACATTAACCTGTTAGAGGCGGCACTTTCGAGGTATAAGCTGATAACCGGGAAAGGGGCCGGGGATCTCAGGGATATAGTGGACAAAGGGATCTTGAAATCCATCCCCCAGGAACCCTTTGGGGGACATTATTTCCTTGACTCCAGGACCAATGAAGTGAAGAGTAGTACCATGAGAAAAAGGCTCAAAATCCACGGAAAAAGTTAAAAGGCTATTAGCCTGTAGCCTGTAGCCTATTAGCCTATTTAGGAGGGAATAAGTGGTTATAACGACGGAGGGTTTGACCAAGGAATTCAGAGTGGGGTTCAGGATGAAGAGGGTTTTGGCCCTCGATAACCTCAACCTCAAGGTCGAAGAAGGAGAAATCTTTGGATATATCGGACCCAACGGTGCGGGAAAGACCACAACCCTGAAGATAATTATGGGCTTAATATACCCTACTTCAGGGAATGTGCAGATATTTGGCAGGGATATTAAAGATATAAATATTAAGATGGATATTGGTTTTCTCCCTGAAGCGCCCTATTTTTACGATTATTTAACAGCAAGAGAGTTTCTAGACTTCTATAGTCAGCTTTTCGGCCTTGGCAAAAAAGAAAGGGAAAGAAGGATTGAAGAACTGTTAGATATGGTTGACCTTAGATTGGTTAAGGATACCCAGTTGAGGAAGTTTTCCCGAGGGATGTTGCAGAGGATAGGGATTGCCCAGGCATTGATCAATGACCCTAAACTGGTTGTTCTGGATGAGCCTATGTCCGCGCTAGACCCTGTAGGAAGGACGAAGATTCGAGATGTTATTCTTCGTCTTAAGGATGAGGGGAAAACCGTCTTTTTTTCCTCACACATCCTGTCTGATGTGGAGATGATCTGTGATCGGGTGGGATTACTGGTTAATGGAAAGTTAAAAGAGATAGGCAAATTAGAAGAATTATTGGGGGAGAGGGAATCATTAGAGGATCTTTTTATGGAGGAGATAAAGTCGGCATGATGAAGATAAAGGCCATCGCCATAAATACCTTTCGTGAGGCAATCAGGGATAAGATCCTTTATAGCCTCCTCTTCTTTGCCTTATTGATGATGGGCGCCTCAGTGCTTCTAGGCACCCTTACCATAGGGGAACAACTGAAGATCGTAAAGGACATGGGATTGGCGGCAATCTCTATATTCGGCACCCTGATAGCGATATTTGTAGGTATTGGTCTGGTATACAAAGAGATCGACAGGAGGACAATATATAATATTATTTCCAAGCCTGTATCCAGGCATAGATTTCTTCTGGGCAAATATCTCGGCCTGATCCTGACTCTGGCTATAGAGGTGGCGGTTATGTCCGGTGCCTTTCTGATTTTAATCATCATCCTGGAGCATTCCCTGGATATCTCTCTATTAAAGGCAGTCTTGCTCATCTTCTTTGAACTGATGGTCGTTACTGCAGTAGCAATCCTCTTTTCCACTTTTTCCACCCCCACACTGAGCGGGATGTTTACCCTTGCTATATACGTGATCGGCCATCTGACTATGGATTTGAAGACGTTTGGAGCCAAGTCAGAGATTGTAGTGGTAAAAATAGTTACCGGATTTCTCTATTACTTCTTGCCAAACCTGGAGAATTTTAACATCAAGGGGAAGGTAGTCCATCATATTCCTGTCAGTTGGGAGTATATCTCTTTTTCAATGGCCTATGGGGTACTGTATATAACCGTTATTCTACTGGTCTCGATGGTTATCTTTCAAAGAAGGGACTTTAAGTAGGGGAAAAATGTCTTTTATCACCATATACCTTATCCCTTTTATCTTTGGAACTATCATTGGTAGTTTCTTGAATGTATGTATATTCCGTCTCCCTAAAAAGCAATCAATAATATCTCCTTCTTCTTATTGTCCAAACTGCCATCAACCCATCAAGTTCTATCATAATATCCCAATTCTGAGCTTCCTTTTTCTATGGGGAAAATGTAGTAATTGCGGGGAACCTATATCGTTCAGGTATCCTGTTGTTGAACTGCTTGCCGGCTTACTTTCTCTGGCACTCTTTCTAAAGTTTGGGCTTTCCCTTAGCTACTTCGTATATCTGACTTTCAGCGCCGCACTGCTCGTCATAACCTTTATAGACCTGGATCACCAGATCATACCCGATGTTATTACCCTCCCGGGTATAATCCTGGGCTTTACAGCTTCTCTTTTCTTGCCCGGGATGACCTTCATGGATTCCATAATAGGTATTGCTGCCGGGGGTGGAGGACTCTTCCTGGTAGCAATGGGTTATAAATTTTTAGCCAAAAGAGAAGGCATGGGCGCCGGTGATATAAAATTTATCTCCATGATTGGGGCATTCCTGGGTATAAAAGGGGTATTATTGACTATCTTTTTAGGTTCACTGTTCGGCTCATTGGTGGGTTTAACGGTGATGATTAAAGAAAAGAAAGACAGCCAATATGCCGTACCCTTCGGCCCATTTTTGGCCATTGGTGCGATAATCTATATTTTTTGGGGAGATATTATAGTAAGACGTTACCTGTATTTGTATTAATTACTCAGGTAGATAGACTGAGGTTTAGGCTATAGACTATTAGCCTATAGACTATTAGCCTGTAGACTATTAGCCTGTAGACTATTAGCCTACTTCAGCCTTCAGCCTACAGCCTAAACAACCTGAGTAGTTACAATGTAGGTTGTAAAAACCTCTTGTGTTTGGTATGATATTTGCGGTTAGATAATGTTTACGGGTTGCACACTACGCAAAATGCTGGTGAGGGGTTCTGATGCGTATACGATTAAGAGATAAAAAAGGGTTTACCATGATAGAGCTGCTAATTGTCGTTGCAATTATTGGTATAACCGCAGCCGTTGCATCTCCCTATATAATAGATTGGATTCCTACTATGAGAGTAAACTCAGCCGCAAGGGACCTGGTCTCTGAGATGCAGTTGGCTCGAATGAAGGCAGTTTCAGAGAGAAACGATTATGTGATTACATTTGATACGACCACTAATCAATACAGTATTTATGATGATAATGATAGTAATTTCAGTACCAGTAATGTATTGGTAAAGACTGTTAATCTGCCTTCAGGTATACAGTTTGGCTATATCGCTGGGAAGGATCCGAGTAATGAAGATATTACCGGTTCAGTGCAGTTTGGAGCTACCAGTTCCCCAATCAGAGAAACTTTCATACCGAATGGGACTGCAAATCTAATGGGAAGTGTTTACCTTATCCCGACCGAAGACATTGCCGGCAGCAGAAGAGACAGGCAGAGGGCCATTACTGTGATACAGACAGGTAGAGTCAAGCTCTGGAAGTATGATTCGAGCAGCAACCCACCATGGAAGTAAAAACAGACCGGGTATCGTGGAAGATGCTAAATCGAGGCATTCGCCAATGACAAAAAAACTTTTTCCAAACGAAAAGGGCTTTACCCTGCTTGAAATATTGATAGCAATAACAATCCTATCTGTAGGTCTGCTCGCCCTGGCAGAGATGACAGTCTATGTAATAAGGAGCAATGCCGCTGGGAATAAGATTACCAAGGCAACGGTTTTGGCTGAGGATAAATTAGAACAGTTGAGAAAACTCGACTATTCAGATACTAAGTTGAGTAACGGGGGGGACAACAACGATGTCAGCACAAATATCCATTCAAATACCGCCCTTTTTACAAGTCCTGACCATACCGATACCTGTGATAGCAGTTGTTCTGTGACTATTAGCCAGACCCCTCAAAGGGTCTGGAATGTGGCGGATGACACACCTGCCTCTGGGATGAAGACCGTAACAGTCATTGTCGGTTGGAAGGATTCCATTAACCATTTTGTTGCCTTGTCCACTATAATAGGAAAGTGATTTAATGTTGTCTGTACGCAAGAATGAGCCAGGCTTCACATTGATAGAGATTATGATTGCCCTTGCAATAGCAGGTATCCTTCTAGTCTCGATATACAACCTGTACATATCTCAGAGCAGGACGTACACGGTGCAGGAACAGGTATCGGAGATGCAGCAAAATGCCAGGGTAGCTATGAACATTATATCGAGGGATATCCGTATGGCAGGGTTCAATCCAACAGGAGCGACATTTAACGGGCTTACGTATGGCACATCTCAGATACAGATAAAAGCGGACTTAAACGGCAATGGAACTATCAGTGGTGCTGATGAAGATATAACATATGCCCTAAACACCGCAGACTCCAATCATCCCAAGATTACAAGAAATAGCCAACCCTTTGCCGAGGATATTGAAACATTGGGTTTTACACCTTCAGGCACAAATGGGGCTACAATATCCATAACTGCCAGGACAAGAAACAAAGACCCTAAACATACCGGTGATGGTTATCACCGAATGACCCTAACCGCTGTTGTAGTAGCAAGAAATCTCTAGCTGTACACTAGAGTAGCAGGAGGTCATAACCATGAAGATAATCCCTTTGGTATTGAAAGACGAAAAGGGCATAGCACTGGTTGTAGCCCTTTTGTTTTTGACGCTCCTATCCCTTCTTGGGATTGCAGGAATCATTACGTCTAGCACGGATACAAAGATAGCAGGCAACAATCTTTCCGGTGCAAAGGCCTTTTACAACGCTGAGGCTGGAGCCCAAGAGGCAAGGATAAGACTCCAGGGTTCACAGCCGAGTGACAAAATCATAAAGGACCCGAACTATCCTGACAGTAAATGGTCGGTGTATATCCTTACATCAGCATCATGGACGACGTCCAATGACCCTGATTACAGCAGCTACAGTACGAACAGTTACAGAAACTATATCCCAACATCCACGTCCCAGACCAATACAACCATTCAAGTCAACAGTCTTCAGTCTGGTATCTCCTACTGGGTTAAGATCAAACACAAAACAGAGTATGATGCCGAGCTAGAGGGCCATACTTCGGCTAAGCCACATTACAATGACCAGGATGGAAATACTGCTGGGGGACATACCCTTGCCTCTCCTGGAAGTATTATCTATTACGGCTATAGAAGCTCATCATCCACAACCCTGGAAGAGTTCACTTCTTCCAGTGCTCCCAGTACAGCTCTTGCCGAACCTGTAGAGATTATCAGGGCATATGGAAGCAGCGGCAGCGGTGTCAAGGTAGTTGAAATTCAGGTAAGACGGCCCAGGGGCGCACCGGTGGTAGGAGCCCTATATGGAGATGCCATCGGGGGAGGCGGTACTGTTACGGTAGATGGAAGGGATAATTGCGGTGTAGGTGATTTACCGGCACTTGCTTATGTTACTGAACAAAGTCTATGGTGGCTGCCACCTCCTGGAGGTTCTGCTACTTGTTTGCCTGTAGGGAATGAAACAACCCAATTGGCAGCACCAATAAATTTAGCAGAAAGAGTAGAGACCCTTAAGGCCAAAGCCACGGATACCTTAACCGGTGACCGGACCAATTATACGGTTGGAAGTGCAACTGACTATAGGATCGTGTATTGTGATGCAACTGGTTTAACACCCGACCACCAACTCGATTTGCAAAATCTAACCGGCTATGGAACCCTTGTGGTAAAGGGGGACCTCTATTTCAGCGGCAATCTAAACTGGCATGGACTTATAATTGCTTCAGGTGATGTGGATTTCTACGGCGGCGGCTCGGATGCTAAAAACATCACTGGGGCAGTCCTGGCAAATAGTACGGCGACACTACAAGGAAATGTAAACATCACTTATGATTCTTGCGAGGTAAAAAAAGCAAATGATAGTCTGTCTCCTGTTATTTCAAGATGGAAGGAGGATACAGGCAGTTAAGGTTTTTCCTGGCTCCTCTCTTTCAATTTTCTGGTGAGTTCTTGTTTTTTTCTATCTATGTCAAGGGCTCGCTTGCGAGCCTCATCTCTTTCCGCCTTTGAACTATCCTTTTGTCCTCCTATCTTACCATACTCTTCCCACGCCTCAAGACTTTCCTTCTGTAGTCTCTTAATCTCTTCCAGAAGTTGTGTTTTTTGGGCGTCTTCTCCTAATCTCATTGGAGAGTCTTTTCCCCCGGGCCCCTCCCCTTCTATAGATTTCTTTTCGTTTCCTATCCCTTCCTTTATTTTAGGTTTTTGATCGAAAATCACCCCTGTGTACGTTCCCTTTATTCCTTTGACAGAATCCTTTGGAACTCCCATGATACCATCATATACATAAAACTTTATCTGCTCACCTTCCTCCCAATACTGATAGGTTTCGAACCCACGGCCATTTTTCAGGTGTATGTAGTAATATGAAAAGCCAACAGAGGGGTATATCAGAAAGACAATAATTACTATAATTGGAGTAAGTATCTTCATTAGTTCATCCTGAAAAATGAAACTATCCTTCAAAAGTTCTGCATTTAACTTTGATGGCTTTGTAAAAAGTCCCTTTGGCCTGTCATTTCGAGCGAAGCGAGAAATCTTGAGCTTTTAACTCACTGAATACATTAGATTTCTCCCTGCGGTCGAAATGACACATTCACTAAATCCGACTTCCAAGTAACTTAAATTTGCAAATGCGTTGTAAGTAGCTTATATTACTTGACATTTACCAAAAAAAGAGCAAATTTACTGAAAGCCCAAGTTACTTTCCATTATAATGCCGAAGCATCGGCATAGCGGAGCTTTTTACGAGTGCATCAACTTTGATGGCTTTGTAAAAAGTCAAAATCCCGTCACTCCGGCGAAAGCCGGAGTCTAGAAGTGCTTGAAATTACTGGATTCCGGCTTCCGCCGAAATGACAAGAAAGGGGGTTTCCTGACTTTTTGCGAGTCCATCAACTTTATATCATCTTAATTCTATCCAAATTGTAAGTCAACTTTTAAATCCCCTGTTGAAATATGAGGGTTAATATGCCATAATACCTGAAATGTCAGACTACTTGCAGAATTGATAGGAGATTATTTGACAGGGAAGACGGTGTTCACATTTTGGCAACCAATCTTCCTCCGGGAATGCCTGGCTCCACTACGGTCTGGGTTTTTACTAAAAAGACATGGCGGGAGATAACTCAGGATTAGTGCTTAGAAATACCTCTCGCCCGCTCCCTTTGCTCGCTTGAGTCACAGAGGTATCAGAGATGATTTTTAAGTAACTCTGCCTCTCTGTGAACTCTGTGAGAGATAAAGACCCCTGTTGAAATATGATGGTTAATATGCCATAATACCTGAAATGCCAGACTACTTGCAGAATTGATAGGAGATTATTTCGCGTATTCGGGGACATTATACCGATTATCTAATGCCGATTATTAATATATTTTTTCTGAACCACTTTTTCCTCGTGCTTTTTCTCATTGACATAGCGGCGACCTTAAATCATAATTACCTTAAATTTGGCTATAAAGGAGTATCTATGCAAAGTGCTGAGTTGATTCAAGGAGAAAAGTTTGTCGATATTTTAAAAAAAATTGAGAGACTGACCCCTTCTCAGCAGAGATTCATTCAAGAGATGCTGTCGCAGCGCAAGAAGGTCACTACATTACCCAAGAAAAGAATCCTGAAAAAAAGCTTTGGATTGTGGGCCGACAGAGGCGATATAAAAAGCAGTACTGAGTACGTCGACCAGTTACGAAGCGAGTGGGAATCCCGGCTTAAGAGGATCAGAGGCTAATGCCGAATACACTGCTTATCGACAGCGATATTCTCATCGACCATCTGCGAAAAGACAGAAGGGCCCTGGAATACATCAACCACGAAATCGACGAAGGGTCACTTATTTTTATTTCCGTTGTCAGCCGTATCGAGATCCTGTCAGGTGCAAGAAAAGGGGAAGAAGAAACGATTCAAGGTTTCTTCGAGATATTGACCCACGTTGACGTGGATGTGGCTATAGCAGATCGGGCAGGAGAATATCTCAAGAAATTTCGCAAAAGCCATGCCCTGAGTATAGGTGATGCTGTGATTGCGGCCACGGCAAGAGAAATGGTCATGAAGTTGGTTACCCGGAATATCAGGCATTATCCGATGAAAGATGTCGAAATTGTAAATCCTTATTAAGTTGCAAACAACGTCAAAGACTTCCCATCAAATAATCAAAGTTAATCTGTGAAACTCCACCCACAAGAAGGTGAACCATGTGGAACTATCGAGTTGTACGGAAAAGGAATGTGTACATTGATCCCAGAGATCAGAGAGAAAGAGTAGATTACACCTATGCCATACATGAGGCATACTACGACAAGAACGGACATGTCGGAGCCATCACCCAAGATCCAGTGGAGCCCTTTGGAGAGAATATAGAAGAGCTACGTCATTCATGGATAATGATGGCAGAGGCATTCGGCCAACCAATCCTGGACCACGATAACATTCCTGAGCAGGGATACGATAGAAAAGAAGATCCCATCGGATCTGTACTTGATGAAAGGCTCGAAGAGTTCGAAGCCAGCAATAAGATAGGAGTTCCCTGGGAACACGTAAAAAGGGAGCTGGAAGAAAAATGGGGACCATTTGACCATGAAGGTTACAGAAAACGGATAGAAGAAGAGAGAATAGATTTGAATCAGTTGAGAGGATACTATCTGGGAACTATTTTACCCAGTTATCAATTTTGAGATTTGGAACTCGGTCAAATTCCTTTACGTTATTAGTGACCAAAATGCATCCCGCGGAAAGTGCATGCGCGGCAATAAGCATATCAAGGGACCCAATAGGAGTACCTTGTTTTTCTAAATATACTCGAAGCTCAGCATAATACTGAGCGGCTTCATCACCATAAGACAGTATTTCCATTGGTGCTACAAACTGGGCTAAGGCTAATTGATTCTGTTCTGGTTTTGAGCTTTTAATAACACCGTATTCAAGCTCACTCAGCGTTATTGACGAGATACTGACTTGCGAAATCTGGATTTTCCTAAAGCGGTCGATTATATCTACTGGTTTTCGTTTGATAATATAAATGCACGTGTTTGTATCAAGCATGTATTCCATCATAGATTTTCTCGCGAATCCTGAGCAGGTTGCTCTCTGGTTTCCATAAAGTCATCGGTGAACTGGCCAAGACTGTTTACCAATAGCGCCCAAGGATCATTTTTTGGATAAAGTATGACCATATTACCGATTTTTTTAATAAATACATCTTCTCCAGAGAACCGGAATTCCTTAGGTAATCTTACGGCTTGGCTTCTGCCGTTTATAAAGATTTTAGCGGTTTGCATGGTAAACCTCCTTGAAAAATGATAGATACCAAAGTATATACCGTGTAGTGGAAATTGTCAAGTTTTATACTTAGAAAAATCTCTCGCCCGCTCCCTTTGCTCGCTTGAGTCACAGAGGTATCAGAGATAATTTTTAAGTAACTCTGCCTCTCTGTGAACTCTGTGAGAGATAAAGACCCCTGTCATCTTTGTTTCGAACAAGAGATTCCAAAGCTGTAACATGTGGAAATTCCTGACCAGCGAAGAAATCAATCCATACAGTCGTGTCGACGATAACCATCATGAAGTGCGTCCCTTGCGAGAGGCGACCAGATCTCCCTCCCAATGAATTTTCCCCTTTAATTCCAGAATCTTGGACTGAGACTCATGTCTGAGAAGTTCGCGTAATGCATGTTCTATGAGTTCTCTGCGAGTCATTATTCCGGTCGCCCCCTGGCATTTAGCCACAAGGTCATCATCAAGAACAACATTCGTACGTCCCATTGTAGTTACCTCCTTTTTAGATACACATAATAACATATCGAGATGTGTATGGCAAGCCATTAAGGTTTGAGATCTTATGGCACTAACGGGCGCCGGTCACCAGTGCAAAAGGCTGACAGAAAACTTGAAAAGGCGAGAAAAAGCGGTGAACCAACAGCTATTTCTAAAAGCCCTGGCCTTTTGCATCTGGTGCACTAGGTTGGGGCTCCAAATATGCGCTTGACAATAGCATTTTTATATGTACAATAATCTGTACAGGAGGTGCTTTATGGAAGCTATAACCTATACAGCCGCTAGGCAAAACCTTGCAAAGACAATGGAAAAAGTATGTAAAAACCGCGCGCCGGTGATCGTAACACGTAAAACCTCTAACTCTGTGGTCATTATGTCACTTGAGGACTATGAAGCCCTTGAAGAAACGGCTTATCTCTTACGGTCACCAAAGAACACCAGGCGTTTGATTGAATCTGTCACCCAACTTGAAAACGACAAAGGTACCGAAAAGGAACTTTTAGAGTGAAGCTCATCTTTTCTGACCACGCCTGGGATGATTATCTCTTTTGGCAGAAAACCGATAAAAAGGTTCTTCGTCGTATCAATACCCTCATCAAAGAAACGAAACGAAATCCATTTGAGGGTATTGGAAAACCTGAACCACTTAAACATGCTCTTTCCGGCTACTGGTCCCGACGAATCACTGATGAACACAGGTTCGTTTATAAAGTATCTGAAAATGCAATTCATATCGCCCAGTTGCGCTACCACTACTGATCATTTCCTTTGGTCCCAATGGAAAGACCAACCCCCATAATGGGAGAAAGGAGAATTCTACCCATGAAAAAGAGTATATCAAAAAAGACGAAAGAAGTCATCGAGAAAGAATTGGGTGAGATGAACCATATCCTTGGTACCCATATGCCCTAATCGGAAATTGTCAAGTTTTACACTTAGAAAAATCTCTCGCCCGCTCCCTTTGCTCGCTTGAGTCACAGAGGTATCAGAGATGATTTTTAAGTAACTCTGCCTCTCTGTGAACTCTGTGAGAGATAAAGACCCCTGTTGAAATATGAGGGTTAATATGCCATAATACCTAAAATTCCGAACTCCGCCAAGAGGTGAAAAATGATGAATAGAGAAAAAATCTTTAAAAAGATTGCTCGGCTACTTAAAAATCAAGGGGCAAGAAAGATTGCTGTCTTTGGCTCTTATGTGAGAGGAGAAGAAAAACCAGGAAGTGATATAGACATTATCGTGGAGTTTTCTGAAAGAAAAAGCCTTCTTGAACTTGTGAGAATAGAAAGAGAGTTGTATGAGGTCCTGGGAATAAAAGTGGATTTGTTGACGGAAAAATCTATAAGTCCCTATTTGATTGATACGATAAGGAAGGAGATGGAGGTAATTTACGGGTGAAAAAAGATGATTCCGTGTATTTAAGGCACATTTTAGATGCCATATCCAGAATAGAGGAGTATACCCAGGGCATAAGTTATAAAGACTTCGTGGATAATCACCTTATACAGGACGGGGTAATAAGGCAGGTCGAGATAATAGGCGAAGCTGCAAAGAGGTTATCCAATGAGATTAGGGAAAGACATTCTGAAATACCGTGGAAAGATATGGCGGGAATGAGAGACAAGTTGATACACGATTATTTGGGTGTAGACCTAGATGCCGTCTGGGATACGGTTGAAAAGGATATTCCTGCTTTGAAAAACAGATTGAGAGACTTTATTGAAAGACAAGATTAAAGACAGAAAAGATCTGAAAAAAGTTGTAGAGAGGGTAAAGAAAGAGGGTAAAAGGGTCGTCTTTACCAATGGATGCTTTGATTTGATTCATGTAGGCCACACCAGATACCTTGAAGAGGCTAAAAAACTCGGAGATATTTTGATAGTGGCTGTAAACAGTGATCAGTCTGTGAGGACTATAAAGGGAAATAAAAGACCCATTATCCCTGAAGAAGAACGGGCAGAGGTTTTATCTGCCTTGCAATGTGTGGATTTCGTTGTAATATTTCATGAGCCTGATCCGTTAAATATAATCTCTCTTCTAAAACCTGACGTGCTCGTCAAAGGTGGAGACTGGGGTGAAGATGCCATAATCGGCAGAGAGGTAGTTGAATCTATTGGAGGGAAAGTCGTTCGCATACCTGAAATAAAAGGGGCGTCCAGCAGCAGTATTATAGATAAGATCGTAAATCGTGAATCGTGAGTGGGAAGTTTACGCTGGTTACAAAGGTATCGTAGATTTTTTCAGAGCCTTAATTAAACCAGAAATCATTTTCCCAATACGATCCATCTTTAATTCAAGATTTTCAAAATCATTTGATTTTATATAGCCTAACTTGAATCCTATTTCCAATTGTGTATCCAACTCGCTTAATGACCCCTGCGCTATATAAAGAAAATTAGCAAATTCTTTCTTGGTATTTCTCGCAGCACCTTCCGCAATGTTACTCGGAATACTAACAACAACTCTTCTCAATTGATCCGTAAGGTTATATTTTTCCTCCATTGGAAAAGTTTTTATAACTCCGTAAACATCAAGCACCAACTCTATTGCCAATTTCCAAACATCCAACTTTTTATGTGGTCTTTCCATATCTACTTCCGACTTCCGATTCACGACTTACGATTCACGAGTAACGCGGGCTGAGGTCAAAGGCGTTCTTTACCAACTCTACCCTTTCTCCCTCGGGAGAGATTTGAACCGCCACCACATCGAAACG
>JBAZOX010000051.1:0-12785 GCA_041648535.1 Desulfobacteria bacterium
TAATCCGCATCTTAGAAACCGATCCAATACTCGGCAGGGCTTCTCCCCTGAAGCCCATTGTGTTAATTCTAAAGAGATCCGCCTCCCGAAACACCTTGCTTGTAGAATGCCTTTCAATGGACAGTAAGGCGTCATCTCCTTCCATTCCTTCACCGTTATCCATTACCCGTATGGAACTTCTCCCCCCAGCTTTAATATCGATGATTATCTCTTTTGCCCCGGCGTCGATAGAATTCTCTACCAACTCCTTAACAACCGAGGCAGGTCTCTCTACCACCTCACCGGCAGCAATCTTGTTAGCCAAGCTTTCTGATAAGATTTTAATTTTACCGGGCATCGATGCCTCAAAAATATTTGTATATGTCTACGTTATCTGATTTTAACATAAAATATCCGGCATTAAATCTCCATGTCTTTAAATCTCTTATGAGGTCTTCCTGGCTATCTTTCTTGTCTAATCTTGGTGGACTCGTAAAAAGCTCCACTATGCCGACATGTCGGCATTATAATGGAAAGTAACTTGCGCTTTCAGTAAATTTGTTCTTTTTTGGTAAATGTCAAGTAATATAAGCTACTTACAACTCATTTGCAAATTTAAGTTACTTGGAAGTCTCAATTACTTGTCATTTCGAGCAAAGCGAGAAATCTTTGTTCTGTAACCTCCTGAAAACAGAAGATTTCTCCCTGAGGTCAAAATGACAGATTCAGCAAATCCGACTTTTTACGAAGCTGTCAATCTTAATCTTTACTGTCTGATATATACATCAAATTGAATTTTTGCAACTCTTTCCTCAACGGTTCAATCTTATTCCTATTGATGTTCTTCATCCTTATGTAAGCATGACGGAATCCTTCTTTGGCCTGTTCATACGATGTCATTATGCAGAGCATACGCCCTCCGTAGGACCGTAGTACATCGGCAACTTCTTTAATAGAACCAGGCTTATCTTGAAGCTCAAATGCAAATTGGATACCACCTTGTCGAACGCCTGTCATACTGATAAGGACCTTAAATACATCCGACTCCGTGATAATCCCTACCAGCTTTCCATCCTCCACTACAGGAAGTACCCCAATCTTTTCTTCTGACATAATCAAAGCCGCTTCCTCTACTGTATCTGTTTGAGAAATGGTTTTCAGGTTCTTCTTTGTCATAATGTCTTTAATCTTTATCTTATCTATAAGATAATTTAACTCATTAATAGCCAGACTTGTAGCCTTGGATGCCGATTCTCTGTTAATATCGAGATTCGTTACAATCCCTATCAATTTCCCTTTTTTTACAACAGGCAGACGTCGGATCCTGTTTTCATTCATCAGTTTTATAGCCGTATGCATGGATTCATCCTTATCAATAGTAATTAAATTCGTGTTCATCCAATTTTTTACTAACATCTTAAACCCTCCTTTTAATGATATTCATCAAACCTCTTCTTCAAAAACACATCAACTTTTTCCATACTCCCAACAGATCAAAAATTCTTTTCGATACTACACCTCCCCTTATTCTAATGGATATCTTTACCTTAAGATGAATTTTTTCCTCCTCACTCCCATAGCAAGGAATATACCTATATGCACCGACCTTAATCGGGCTTCTCCCTCATATGCATTTCTCTACCCAGCCACATCTCCAATATCGCCTTTTGGACGTGTAGCCTATTTTCTGCCTGGTCAAAAACGATAGAATGCCTTCCGTCGATGACCTGATCTGTTATCTCCTTTCCACGGTGAGCCGGCAGACAATGCATCACCAGCACGTCATTTTTCGCCTCAGCCACCAGCCTTTCATTAACCTGGTAACCCTCAAAGATCATCATCCTCTTTTCATATTCATCTTCCTTTCCCATACTCACCCAACTATCGGTGGTGATTATGTCCGCCCCCTTTACTGCCTGGAAAGGGTCCACCATCACTTCAATGGGACAAGGAGACTCCCCTTTAGATGCCCTAATTATGTCTTCATCCGGGAGATACCCAGGAGGACAGGCTAGAGAGAGATGAAAATCCAACCTTGAAGCCGCTTCAACCCAGGAATTGGCTACGTTGTTACCATCACCTACATAAGCAACCTTAATGCCCCGGTATCTCCCCTTCTTTTCGATGATGGTGAAGATGTCGCTCAATATCTGACAGGGATGCAAGAGGTCGGTAAGGCCGTTGATTACAGGGATTGAAGCGAACTCTGCCAGTTCTTCGACGAGCTTTTGGGAAAATGCCCTGATCACTATCCCATCCACATAACGGGACAAAACCCTGGCAGTATCGGCGATACTTTCTCCACGGTCAAGCTGCATATCTTTGGGGCTCAAAAACAGGGAATGCCCCCCTAATTGGTACATAGCAACCTCAAAAGAGACACGGGTTCTGGTGGAGGGTTTTTCAAAGATCAATGCCAGCGTCTTTCCTGAAAGGGGCTTCCAGACCACATTTTCTCTTTGTCTTCTTTTGAGCTCTGAAGCCTCTTCAAATATCCGATCCATCTCCCTTTTAGTTAGGGATGATAGCCTCAATAGATCCTTTTTCACCTGAACAATAGCCCTCATTCAATATTAATCGTAACTACTCAGGTAGGCACAGAGCACCAAAGGCACAAAGTCTAGATATCTGAAGAGAATGAGTTATTTAGTCTAATAGTCTATAGCCTGTAGCCTGTAGCCTTTTTGAGTTTACAAATCGGTATTTGGACAGGTTGTGTCCTGCATTCCGATCGTATTCCTACAACTTTGTGCCTATGTGCCTTTGTCTCTTTGTGCCTGAACAGTTCAACGGATAATGGCCAACTTCTGCTCCGACAGTGGTAGGGGGGTGGTAGGGGCATTAAAATAGGTTGGCTTGCCCAATATGGGCAAGCCAACCTATTCCGCATTTGAAACTTATTGGTAATTAATGTGTTTTATGTCTTCGGGATACGCATGCCGTAAAATGATCGCAAAACAAATATCAGGCTTATCACAAAAAAGACACTCCCCACCCAACCTGCAATGCCCCTCATTCCTGGAGCGATTGCAATTTCCATGGCTAAAAGACCAAAAAGGGTGGTAAACTTTATGATAGGATTCAATGAAACTGAAGATGTATCCTTAAAGGGGTCTCCAACGGTGTCTCCAATAACGGTAGCTTCGTGCAAGGGAGTGCCTTTTTCCTTTAAATCAACTTCCACCACCTTCTTGGCATTGTCCCAACACCCGCCTGCATTAGCCATGAAAATAGCCTGGAACAGTCCAAAGACTGCAATCGAAATTAAGTAGCTAATGAAGAAAGATGCCGGAGCATTTGAAGTGCCCGGTGCAGAAAAGAAAGCAAAGGCTAAGGTAAAGCAGAAGATGGCAACGAAGATATTGAACATCCCTTTCTGTGCATATTGCGTACAGATTTTAACCACCTCTTTGGAACTCTCAGTAGAAGCGCTCAGCGTTGTCTTATCATCGAGCTTTATGTTATCCTTTATATATTGAACGGCACGATAAGCTCCTGTAGTTACCGCCTGGATCGAAGCGCCCGTAAACCAATAGATTACCGTTCCACCGCAGAGGAAACCTAACAAGGTGTAAGGGTTCAGTAGATTTAAAATGGTTTCCGGTTCAACCCCTAAGGTCTTTTTCAGAAGCAAAATCAAAGCGAAAATCATCGTTGTGGCGCCTACTACCGCAGTACCGATTAAGACCGGTTTTGCCGTGGCTTTAAAGGTATTACCGCAGCTATCGTTCTCTTCCAGTTGATGTTTTGCCGTATCAAAGTTTGGCTTGAATCCGAAATCCTTTTTAATTGCAGAAGAGATATTCGGGATTGTTTCAATCAGGGATAGCTCATAAATAGACTGGGCATTATCAGTAACCGGTCCATAGCTGTCCACTGCTATGGTAACCGGCCCCATTCCAAGAAAACCAAACGCCACCAGACCAAAGGCGAAAATGGAAGAATAAATCATAAAACTATCAAGGCCGAAGGTACTGGTAAAATAGGCAATCGCCATCAAAGCAGTTATAGCCATACCGAGCCAGAAAGCGCTGAAATTACCAGCCACAAGACCAGAAAGGATGCCAAGGGAAGCCCCCCCTTCTCGGGCTGCAGTTACTACCTCCTGACAGTGGGCTGACTTGGAACTGGTAAACGCCTTCACTAGCTCAGGGATAATTGCCGCTGCAAGGGTTCCACAGCTTATAATTATCGAGAGCTTAAACCATAGATTGTCAGGATATTGAGAAAGCTGCCAGTAACTGACGATAAATGTAACTATTATGGAAAGTATCGAGGTAATCCATACCAGGGAGGTAAGGGGGGCTTCAAAGTTGATACTTTTTTTGCCTCGGTTGACAGCCGTTGTGATCACTTTATTGATAAAGTAAGCACCAATAGAGGTAAGAATCATCAGGATTCGCATTATAAATATCCAGGTAATGAGCTCTGCCTGGTATTGCTGGAAAACCCCTAAAACGATGAAGCTGATTAAAGCAACTCCTGTTACCCCATACGTTTCAAAACCATCGGCAGTAGGGCCAACGCTGTCTCCTGCATTATCACCGGTACAGTCAGCTATAACCCCTGGGTTTCGAGGGTCATCTTCCTTTATATTAAAGACGATTTTCATTAAATCTGAGCCGATATCCGCAATTTTGGTGAAGATGCCGCCACACATACGAAGCACCGACGCACCAAGAGATTCACCGATAGCAAAACCGATAAAGCAAGCGCCGGCATATTCACGTGGGATATAAATCAGAATCGCAAGCATCATAATGAGTTCCACACATACTAAAAGCAGTCCGATGCTCATGCCGGATCTTAAAGGAATATCCGATAATTTTAATGGGTTGCCTTCCAGAGAGGCAAATGCCATCCGGCTGTTTGCAAGGGTATTCATCCTTATTCCAAACCACGCAACGCCATAAGAACCGAGTATCCCAACCACTGACCAGGCTAAAATGAGTAAAACCCCATGGGCCGGCATGGCTTGCAAGACACCAAAATAATAGCCGATACAGACGGCAATAAAGATCTCCAGAATAATCAAGAGTTTGCCTTGCTGGATCAAATACGTCTTACAGGTCTGGAAAATAATCTCTGATACATCTAACATTGATTTATGAGCGGGCAAGCCTTTCACCTTGACGTATTCATAAAAACCAAAACACATACCCAGAAAACAAATGAGAAAACCTACCATTAATAGGTTGTTTTGAGTCGCGGTTAGGATAGGAATATTAAGCTCTGCTTCACTTGCAAAGAGGGGTGATGCAAAAGACAGAAGAACAAAACTCAATATGCTAAAAATTACCCATTGCTTAGTCTTCAGCATTGAAATCATTTTTTTTATCTCCTTTTTAAATTTAGTTCCAGTCGTTTTTACTGCTTCTTCATCCTGATCAAGTTAAACCTTCAAAATCTCCTTTCCTCACAGATTCTCAATGATTGATTTGACTCCGTTACATACACTATTACCTCCTTTTTATTGAATTCTGATTTGTTCGCCCTGAAGAATTTCATCTTTCAGAACGGACTACATAATCTCAGGCCGTCCTTCCCGCTTGGGTGGCAACTTTTATCCGTTGACTATTGGCCTCTTCTTCGGTACTATCATATTGGATTTAGGTTGGCTATTAAAAACTAAGGATTTTTAAATCTACCAAATTTGGAAACCTATTACAATGATTTTTTCAAAAATATTTAAGGCATAGAACCCCTGAGGCAGATCAAGGAAATTGGCATATTAGTTGCACTCTCGTATCTCAGAAAATTGTACCCGCTGTGATATGAGGGTGGCGATTTTTTACTTAGAGATCACAGTATACTTTTGAGAAAAGGTTTATCCATGAAACTTAAGTTGGAAACTGCCGGGAATAGAGGTCAGACCGGCGGAAAAAGAGGGGGGGGAAATCATTATTCCAGACTATACCGGAAATTTGTGTTCCTTACCCTTATATGTTCCCTGGCTCCCCTTTTTCTGGTCGGTTGGGGTATCTACATTTACTACTCCGGATTTTCCAGGATGAAGATAGAGAGCTACTTCAAGAGTCAGGTTGATCACCACCGGGGAATAATAGAACTGTTTTTAAGGGAACGAACCTCCGATCTCCAATTGGTGGTTTTTACCCATTCTCCTGATTATCTACAGAAAACCCCAAACCTCAGACGTATTTTCAACGTCATGAACCGAGAAGGTTGTTTTTTTACGGACTTAGGCATTATCGACTACCAAGGGAGACATCTTGCCTATATCGGCCCTTACGATTTGATGGGGAAAAACTATTCAAAGACTTTCTGGTTTAAAGAAGTCATGAAAAAAGGGGTTTATATCAGTGATATGTTTATGGGGTTTAGAAATGCCCCGCACTTTATCATTGCTGTCCTCCGAACTGACGGAAACAGGAAATGGATTTTAAGGGCAAGTATAGATACGGAATATTTTCGTTCCCTGGTTGAAAACGTCAAGATGGGCAGAACCGGCGAGGCATACCTTTCTAATAGGGAGGGAATCTTGCAAACCACTCCTCGTTTCAGCGGTAAAATTATGGAAAAGGCACCCTTGCCGGCGGCGTTTTTCCATAAGGAAAGTGGAATCGGTATTTTAGAGACTGACAGAGACGATCCGAACCAGCGGTTTCCACGTCAGATAGTAGCCTATACCTGGCTTGAAAATCCCCGTTGGAAGCTGGTGATAAAACAGGATTATTCCGAGGCATTCAGGGATGTGAACCATGCCAATCGGGCCGCCTTAATCTTCCTCCACTTAAGCCTCCTGGTCATCTTAATCATCTCTGTGATCAGTACCCGATATATGGTTAAAGTCATAAAAAAACGAGACGAAGAGGCAGATCGGCTAAACAAGCAGCTTACCCAGGCTGGCAAATTGGCTTCCCTGGGCGAGCTCTCCGCAGGAGTAGCCCACGAGATCAATAATCCTCTGGCGATCATCCTGACCGAAAACCAGGTTATAAGGGATTCGGTTGAGGAAACACCGACTCTAGACGAGAGCTTTAAAACGGAATTGTTTACATCTTTATCTCAGGTAGACGCCCAGGTGCAGCGTTGTAATCTCATTACCCAGAACCTTCTCAGGTTTTCGCGCCGTACCATATCCCGTCTGGAGACGGTAAATCTAAACGCCTTCCTTGAAGAAATCATCCAGCTTGTGGAGGGGAGGGCAAAAGGAATGGGCATTCAGTTTTCTGCCGACATGGAAAAGGATCTCCCCTCCTTCCTCTCTGACACCTCCCAGCTTCAGCAGGTATTTTTAAACCTTATCACCAATGCTTTTGATGCGCATGACGGGAAACCTTATGGAACCATAAGTATCAGTACCCGTTTCAATAATCAACGCGAGGGGGTGGAGATTGTGGTTGCGGATACAGGTTCCGGTATCTCTCCTGAGAACATGGAAAAGATGTTCGACCCCTTTTTTACCACGAAGCCCGTGGGAAAAGGAACCGGATTGGGGCTTTCCATCACCTACAGCATCATCAAGCGTTTGGGAGGAGACATTTCAGTGCAGAGTGAGATAGGGAAGGGGACCCAATTCAATATCTTCCTCCCTTTCATGCCGCCTGCCGACGTTCAAGAAAATTTGGATGATGTTTTTGTAAATCCCCCCTCTTCTGCCTAGAAAGGAGAAACCGAAAATGAAAATACCCAGAATTCTCCTGGTTGATGATGAGGTGGCATTTGCCAACAACATCTTGAAGCTTCTATCCAAAAGAGGGTATGATGTCACAGCTGTAAATGACGGGGCAAGCGCTATCCGTACCCTCGGGGAAAAAGAGTTCGACGTTGTAATCCTTGATATGAAGATGCCGGGGATGGATGGTATTGCCACACTGAAAGAAATTAAGAAAAAAGAGCCTCTTGCAGAAGTGGTTATACTCACAGGTCATGGCTCTGTTGAATCGGGGATTGAAGGAATGCAATTAGGGGCTTTTGATTTTGTGATGAAACCGGTCAGCATTGACGACCTACATGAAAAGGTCTGCCAGGCTTACCAGAGAAGGTTGATCGAGGAAGAAAGAATCAAACAACAGGAATCCGGAAGGTGATATAGTATGTTAAATTCAACGCGTGTTCTTCTGATTGATGATGAGAGGCTCTTTCTGGAGTCCTTAACCAAGGTCCTGCGAAAAAGAGGGATGGTAATTCACTCTGCTTACAGCGGATCTGAAGCAATTGCCATCATTTCCATCGAGAAGTTCGACGTCATTGTCCTTGATCTCAAGATGCCCGAGATGGACGGTCTGATGACCCTGAAAGCAATCCGGGATCGAGATACCCTTACACCGGTAATCCTCTTGACCGGCTATCTGGACATCGAACGTGTAACCGAGGCGCTGAAGATGGGCGTTACAGAAGTTCTCCTCAAACCGTGTCCTGTGGAAACAGTTGTTTCCGCTATCGAGAATGCCCATGAGCGAAAGGCGATAGCAGAAGAGACAGCAGAAAGGAAAATTAACGGTCCATGAGGGGAAAGCGGTACATGAGAAAGGTCTTTACCTTGCGGGCGCGCATCATATTGATCCTGTCTGTTCTGGTTTTAACTGTTATAGGATGTGGTGTAGTAACAATCTGGTACGCAGAGGCTATAGAATCGCTTTTTACCAAAGTGGTTGATAAGGATGTAACCTCTTTCCGGGTGGCAGTCAACCTGGAAACTGCACTGGCAAGACAGAAGGGGTTCACAAGCTATTATTTCATGGATGGCAATCCCGACTGGTTAAGACAACTGGAGCAGAATCACCAGATATTCCGTAAAACCCTCAGGGATGCCCGGGAGTCGGTACAAACAGAGATGGGAAGGAATATCCTGGACAGGATCGGGTCGGAATATACCCTTTATAACGATTCACGCAGGCGGGTTATCGGGTTTTACCAGGGCGGGAACAAGGAAGCCGGTTTTAGGCTTCACATGGAGATTCGCCGGCAGTTCATGGCCATTTATAATCTTTGTGAGCAATATAAGGGTATCCATGAAAAGAGTATTGCCCGGACCCGAAATGAGGTCCTTTCACGGACTCGATTTAACAATGCTATGATCATGGTATTTATACAGATTGCCGGCATGACAGGGGTATTGCTAGCTTATATCCTGTTTAAACAGGTCTTAGAGCCTATTCGTCAACTGACCAGAGAAACATTTCCCAATGAGGGCGACAGGATTACTTCTTCAGACGAGGTGAAGACCCTGAGTCACCAGGTGTACGGTTTAATCAAGGATGTAGATCAGACGCAGAACAAACTGGCCAAGAGTCAGGCTCATCTGGTACAATCAGAAAAATTGGCCATGGTTGGAAAGCTGGCAGCAGGTGTAGCTCACAGTATCAGGAACCCTTTGACTTCGGTGAAAATTCGATTATTTTCCCTGGGACGTACCCTTTCCCTCTCTGCCGGCCAGAAGGAGGATCTCGAGGTGATTTCCGAGGAGATTCACCACATTGATACCATTCTGCAAAACTTCCTCGCTTTTTCCCGTCCGCTCAAGCCAAGGATGGAGAAAATCAGCCCCTCGGATGTGGTGGACCTGGCCTGTCAGCTGCTCTGGCATCGCTTTGAATCCTCCGGTGTTGCGATAGAACTCAGTCGTGAAAAGAGGCTCCCCTTGATTCTGGCAGATCCATATCAGTTGAAAGAAGTCCTGATCAACGTACTGGTCAATGCCTGCGAAATTATGACAAATGGCGGCGTCATTCGGATAAAGGAGGAAGAGGGTCAAGGAGATTCAGGGAGAGAGGTTATCATAAGGGTGATGGACAATGGCCCGGGTATCCCGGAAGATGTACAGGATAAGGTCTTTCTACCCTTTTTCAGCACCAAAGAGGAGGGAACAGGCCTGGGTTTAAGCATTGCCCTGCGAATTGTGGAAGAGCACGGAGGTCGGCTGGATCTCAGGTCTCAGGGAGGAGATGGGGCGCATTTCATCATTACTCTTCCCTGTAAGGAAAGTGTGAAGTGTGAAGTGTGAAGTGCCTAAAGTTAAGGGGAAAAAACTTCAAACTTTAGGTACTTCAAACTTTAGGTACTTCAAACTTTAGGCACTTAAGAACGATGGGAACTATCCTGATTGTTGATGATGATCATCAGTTGAGACAGAGCTTTGAAAAGCTTTTGACCGAGGAGGGTCATACAGTATTGACTGCCTCCAGCGGTGAAGCGGGTATCTCCGTAATAGGATCTGCCATAGCCGACCTGGTTATCCTGGATGTGCGCCTCCCCAAAATGACCGGTCTGGAGACGTTTCAGGCTATCCGGGAGATCGATCCAAGGCTTCCTGTAATCGTGATGACAGCCTTCGGCACTACCGAAACGGCCATCAAGGCGACCAAATTGGGGGCATTTGATTATGTCCTCAAGCCTTTCGATATCCCCGACATCCTGACCCTTATTGATCAGGCATTGGAAGCAGGCCGCCTTGTACGCTCCAGGGTAGAGATGGACGTCGTTTCCAAAACGGAATCTTCCGAGATCATTATTGGACAGTGCAAGCCTATGCAGGAGCTTTACAAGACTATTGGACGGGTAGCTCCAACTGATGCCACGTCGCTCATCCGGGGTGAATCCGGGACGGGAAAGGAACTGGTAGCGCGTGCCCTTTATCAGCACAGCCTCCGGGCAGACAAACCTTTTCTGGTGATCAACTGCGTGGCTATCCCTGAAACCCTGCTGGAAAGTGAACTGTTCGGGTACGAAAAAGGGGCATTCACCGGTGCGGTAAGTCGCCGTATAGGGAGGATCGAACAGGCACATAGGGGAACAATATTCCTTGATGAAATAGGGGATATGCCATTTAGTATTCAGGCCAAGATACTTCGCCTGCTTGAAGAGAAGAGTATCGAACGCCTCGGTGGACGTGAGCCTATCCCGGTGGATGTCCGTATTATCGCGGCTACCAACCGGGATCTGGAGACGGCCATTGCAGAGGGGTGTTTCCGGGAGGATCTCTATTACCGCCTAAAGGTGGTTACTATCTGGCTCCCCCCTTTGCGGGAGCGTCAACAGGATATTCCACGGCTTGCCGATCATTTTCTCGCCAGGTTTTCCAGGGATATGAACATGGATAATCCGGGAATGACCCTGGAGACAAAGGAGATGCTCAACCGTTATAACTGGCCCGGCAATGTCCGTGAATTGTCCAATGCGATCCAAAAGGCCCTGATTTTCAGCCGGGGCTACCCCATTCGTCCGGAGGATATCTCCCAGGCTATTGAAGACAAGAATGCAATGATCGGAAGAGTGGAAGATATTTGCCCTGAGGATACGATCCGACAATGGGTCCGCAGGGCACTCCTATCAGGAACCAATGAGTATGTATTTGATTCTTTGCGGGAGCGTTTCGCCAGTGTAATCATCCGCGAGGCGCTCGATATCACAGGCGGCAACAGAAGCCGTGCCGCGAAGCTCCTCGGTCTTTCCCGGCCAACCCTCCTGGCCAGAATTGAAAAATACCATCTTAAGGTAGAAACCTCGGTGAAAGCAGAGGAGATTTGATGGCAGGAAACTTTACACATTGTAAAAAATCCTGACATACATATCTTAATAGGCACAAAGGCACAAAACGTGAACCGTGAACCCGTGAACCCGTGAATCGTGAATGGTTGCGACTTACGATTCACGACTTACGATTTACGACTTTGTGCCTCTGTACCATGGCACGTACTTTGCTAATAATACTGCCAGGTAAGGATGCGATCCCCGGGGTAAAGAGATCAAGGTAAGGTGGCAAAATCAGAGAAAGGAGATTATTCTATGGCAGAAAAATCGAAAGGAAGAGGGGCAATTAAATTTCTGTTCTGGACGATAGTGTCGGTAGCGTTATTTTATTACGGATTCCACTCCTATTATTCAGGGCAGATGGTTTCGTGGTATTACTACAAGGCGGGAGCGGAGGGGTACGCTGTTCATACAGCATCCTTTAAAGACGCTTCGAAGGAGAAACCGGCGATGTTAGAGATCGGTCACTTTGAGGCTATCCACGGCCTTCAGGCAGTGCAGGTCAAGAAGGGGGACCGTTTGCCCGCAAACGCCGATGGAATCATCAATAATGAGGTTCTAAAAAAGGGGAAGCGGGCTAAGGTAGAAGACAGGTATCTAAGGGTGATGGTACCCAAGGAGATAAAGGAGGCAAAAGGTTTTAAATACAAGGACAGCTTCAAGCATAAGGATATAAAGACGAATCCATGGTCCGGGGTGTGGAATGTCGGTATGGTCCTGGTTATAGGATTGAGCCTCGGATTGCTGGCTGAGGGTTTCACCGATATGTTAGGATTCAAGGTGGAAAAGATTGAACATTTCGAAGGCATTCATTAAAGGAGGTTGAACCATGTTTGATTTTTTAATTGCAGGTATAGAGGCGCCGATATTCCTCCTGGTCTTGACCGGCATGACGGTAGGCATGGTCGGCGGTTTTATCGGGGTAGGTGGCGGCTACATGGTCACACCGGCCCTTATCGTGTTCGGCTTCCCGGGCTACATGGCATCGGGAATTGATATGACCCATATCGCGGGCAAGTCCGTCGTGGCTACGGTGCGGCACAGGCAGCTCGGCAATATAGACTGGGTACTGGGTCTGGCGATGGTGGGTGGAACCATGTTTGGGGTGGAACAGGGGGTCAGGCTTCTAGGCTACACCAAAAAGCTCGGACTTTCCGGTATCATCCTCCTCGCTGCTTCGGTAGTCATCATGATCGGTCTCTTTGTTTATACGCAGTTAGAGACCCAGAAATCAACCAAAAAGATCGGCGAGCTCGAAAAAGACGGTAGAAAGGTTGGCCGTGAGCTGAGCGTCAGCAAAGGGCCCAGACTCT